>NZ_JAJNOS010000002.1:0-267739 GCF_021044725.1 Clostridium sp. NSJ-145 | reverse complement strand
ATCAATTTATTGCAGGCTTTGTTTGCCATACAATAAAATATTCAAACTTATATAATTTTCAAAGAGCGAGGAATTCTATGAAAAATCAAGCTATTTTTTCATATCAACTTAACAGATTCTATTATTTTATATATTTTTTACACTTATAGCTGTCGCTAATTGCTTGTCTATGCTGTATCTTCCATCTTTTATCTTGATTACATAAGTATCCCCTAAAATAGAGACTAAAGTAACTATTTCACCTTCATAACACCCAAGTGAAAATAGAAATTTTTCCATTTCTTCATCATTACTTTTTATATTTGTAATTACATACTCCCTATTAACTTTCCCTTGGCTTAGATTTTCTATTGTTGAAATAGCTTTGTCTTTTCCTTTTGATTTTGAAAAAAACATTCTACTTAGTAATCCCTCCATGGTTATATCCTCCAAAATTTTTACTTAATTAATAATAAATATCATTTTCTATTATTATACTAATTAGTTATTTATTTGTCAATACAAATGATAATCTTTTTCAATAAATATAAAATATCTTACTCTTAAATTTTTATGAAATAAAAAAACACATCAATTTTAAAAAATAAAAAATCAATGCGTTTATATTTGTATTACGTATTTTTATACTATATAAAAATACACTTACAATATAAATCGTAAGTGCATCTTTTTACTAATTATTTTAATACATCTGCCATCTCTGTACTAATTGCTGTACTTATCGCTTTATTTATATTTTCATTAAAAATTATGTTATTAGCTTTATCATCGTATATTGCAGGTAAAAATACTCTAACAGTAGTACTTTTTTCTAATTGGCTTTCTACTTCTATTTTTCCATCATGCAATTCTACTAATTCTTTTGCTATACTAAGCCCTATTCCACTACCTTCATTAACACGTGATAATGAATTATCTACTTGATAAAATCTATAAAAAATAGTTTCTAACTTTTCTTTTGGAATGCCAATACCTGTATCTATTATCTCTATAATGATGTAGTTATTATCATTTTTTACATTCGTATAGATTGTCCCTCCATCAGGTGTGAATTTTATAGCATTAGATAATATATTTAATACAATTCTTTGAATTATTTCTATATCTACTGATACAACTATCTATTCTTCATAAGTATCAAAAATCATGTTAATATTTTTCTTACTAGCATAGTCAATAGTTTCAGTAAATATAGCTTCTACTATTTCAACAATATTTACATTTTTCTTATTTAATTTAATAACCCCAGATTCTATTTCTTTAACATCTATAATATTATTAGCTAGTTTTAATAATCTATAAGCATTTTGATTAATAATATTAAGCTTCTCTTCTAGATACTTATTATCCAATTCATTATAGCCTTTATTTAACTGCATCTTAACCAGACTTATACCTGATAGAATAATATTAATAGGAGTTCTTAATTCATGACTAATATTAACAATAAAATCTGTTTGCATCTTTTCTCGTGCAATCTCTATTTCTCTTTCTCGTTCTTTCTTCTTAATTCTTTTTATCATACTTATTATTTTATGTACTAAAAATACTATTAAAATGAATATGCAAATTAATACAACACAAATAACTTTTTTTATACAACTTGGTAGAAGTAATTGGTAAAATGCTTTATCTATTATTATACATTTTCTAGGTATATTCCTTATATTTATATTATACTTATATATTTCATCATATTTTAAAATCCATTTTGGATCTGGTGCAAAAGTGCTTTCTATATCCGATACATCCTCACCTTCAACCATTCGCTTAACTCTATCAAAAATTTCCTTACCCTGTAATTGCCCAATATCCATACAACCACCTAAAATATCAGCATAAATATAAGTAGGATCATTTGTATAAATTGGCCAAGGTAAATATTCTTTTATAATCTCAACAGATCTCTTAGGGTCTAGGAATGCCCCAGTATCTTTATATTGAAATTCTCCTCCTAAAAGAATAACTTCTTTCTTATCATCATTGTCCCTAGTAGACTGATATTCTTTTAATTTTATTTCAATATCTTCTATGTAATCACTTTGGATAATATTAAGCTCTATCTCATTTCCTAAATGCTCAGTAACTATATTAGTAGACTTTCCAATAAGATTATTTCCAAAACCTGAGCTCTCAGTTATAATATTAATACAATCAATAGTATTATCCATTTGTAATATTAAATTAAAGCCCTCTAGGGTAACATCTCTTTGATAAATACCTGTTATGTACTTCTTTTGTTCCTCTGTAAATGAAATATTTGAGTCAACACCACTAAATACTAAAGGAACGTGATATAGTTCACTATATTCATTTGTTATCTGTGGTGATATTACAGAAAAGGCTTCATCATCGATAGTATATATTGCATCAATACTTCCTTTAGGATATTTCATTTCAATAAATTCTAGAAAACTTGCAATATACTTTTCATCATTTCTACTTCTAAAATCAAAATATTCCACTTTTATATTAATTTCATTTTGATTATAAGCTTCAGCAGCCTCTCTAAAGCCTTCAATTACATAAGATTCCCAATAATGTCCTATATGATAAGAATTAATAATTAGAACGTTAAATGCTGATGCACATTTTTCTGTTTCTGCCAAAGTTATACTTGAACTACACATAAAAACAACAAAAATAATCAGTAGTACTTCTAAAATTTTCTTACCCTTTTTCATAAAGTCTAACTCCCTCTTAGTATTTAAAATACAAAATTATTACAATATAACCCATTTTTCACACAACAATTCTAATCCATTTTTCACCAAAATTCAACCACTTTTTTTCCCATTATTTTGCTTTTATTAAAAGAAAATATGCTTTAATTTAATTAATTTGAATCAAATGAATTTACTACTAAATTATTTTACAAAAAAAGAATGAGCTTAAATCTCATTCCATTCTTTGCAGACATCAACCCATGAATCATAATTTGAATATTTCTCAATTTCAGGAATAGTAAGTTCAATTGCACTATTACTACTTCCACAAGCAGGAAACACTGTATTGAACCTCTTTAATGATTCATCTAAATATACATTAATTCCTTCATTTATAGCAAATGGGCATACCCCTCCAACTCCATGTCCTACTAATTCAACCACTTCCTCTACTGGAATCATCTTCGCCTTTGTTGAGAATTTCTGCTTATATTTTTTATTATCTATCTTAGCATCACCTGCTACC
Source organism: Clostridium sp. NSJ-145 (assembly GCF_021044725.1). NCBI lineage: Bacteria > Bacillati > Bacillota > Clostridia > Eubacteriales > Clostridiaceae > Clostridium > Clostridium sp. NSJ-145. Next base: position 264,547 of record NZ_JAJNOS010000002.1, on the reverse strand, counting down.
ACTATTAAAATTACAGAATCATTTACTATAAATGAAAGTGTCTTAGCTATCCTTTTAGGCTCACAATGAAGAGCCTTTGCTGCTAGTTCTACTGTTGCACTTGATACATCAAATTCTTGAATTTTATCTTCTATTCCGTATTTTTTAAAATATTCTCTTACCTTTTCTATTGCCATAATTACTACCTCTCTTTTTCTAAATTCTACATAGTAACTATATTATCCAAATTACCCCACTATTAACCCTTAACTATAAATGATATTTTTTTAATAAAAAGTGTTGACCTTTTTTAAAAAATAATTTATTATATTTATTGTCAACGAGACAACTATAAAACAACTTGGAAGCATAGCTCAGCTGGGAGAGCATCTGCCTTACAAGCAGAGGGTCACAGGTTCGATCCCTGTTGTTTCCACCATAATATGCGGGTATCGTATATCGGTAATACTCCAGCCTTCCAAGCTGGAAAGGTGGGTTCGATTCCCACTACCCGCTCCATAAAAAAGCAACTGTTAATCAGTTGCTTTTTATTTTATATAAAATTTTATTTAGCATCAATCTCCTATATCCTAAGCGATATATTCATTTTATAAAAACCATTCTATCTTTAAAGTAGAACTAACTTTATATTAATTTTCAATTTATAAACCCTCAGCTTTTGAAAGTTTATTGCTACCAATTGCTCTAAACTCAACATATATCATAATAATAGATACTACACCTGCTATTAAATCAGCAATAGGTCCTGAATACATTATTCCATCAATTCCTATAAATAAAGGCAAAATCACTATTAATGGCAACAAAAATAATATTTGTCTTGTTAGTGAAAGAAATATACCTTTCTTTGGCTTACCTATAGCTGTAAAAAAATTAGATGATATAGGTTGGAAACAATTTAAAAAGGTAAATAATAAAAATATCCTAAAATATTTTACCGCAAAGGTATAGTAAGCTTCTGATCCTGAACCAAATATAGAAACAATCTGTCTTGGTAGAAACTGAAATACTAAAAATGCTATTATTGAGACTATAACGCCATAACTTATAGCTATTAAATACGCCTTCTTTACTCTATCAAATTTTCTTGCTCCATAGTTAAAGCTTACTATAGGTTGTAATCCTTGTGAAAGTCCTATTACTATTGACATATATATTTGATTTACCTTTGTAATTATACCTGCACATGCTAGTGGTATTGATTCACCGTATACAGATAAAGCACCATAATATGTTAATGATTTATTCATTACTATCTGTACTATCATCATAGCAAGCTGGTTAAAGCAAGGTGCAGCTCCTAAGGAAATTATTCTTTTTACAAACTTCCATCTAGGTATTAAATGTTTCTTATATAATCTTCCTGTTTTATAATTAAACATATATCTTAAAGCTAGCCCTGCTCCAAAAATCTGACCAATTATAGTAGCTAATCCTGCTCCTGCCATCCCCATATTTAATCCAAAAATAAATATAGGGTCTAAAATTACATTTATTATGGCTCCTGATAAATTGCATAGCATACTGTATTTAGGACTACCATCTGCCCTTATTAAATGTCCTCCACCTGTAGCAAATATTAAAAATGGAAATCCTATTGCAGTTATTCTTGTATAACTCTTAGCATAACCTAATACATTTTCAGGTGATCCAAAAAACACGAGCATTGGCTCTAAAAATATTTGAATTATAATACACAAAACTACTCCTGAAGTAAAAAGTAATAGTGCAGAATTTCCAACAAAATAAAGTGCCTTATCCTTATTTCCTTCTCCTAATGTAAGATTAAAAGCTGATGCAGCACCTATACCTAATAGTAATGCAATTGCTATGCATGACGTAGTAAGTGGAAATGTTATATTAGTAGCTGCATTACCAAGTTCACCGACACTTCTTCCAATAAAAAACTGGTCAACAATATTGTATAATGCACTTACTAGCATAGCTATTATACTTGGAACTGCAAAAGCTCTTAATAATCTACTTATAGATTCCGTTCCTAAATTATTTCTTTTTTTATTTCCCATCTCTCTCTCCTCTTCTTTTGTCTTTATTATATATTCTTTCTAAAAATATATTTTTAATGACCCTCATTTTCTCGATAAATGCTTTTACGCCTACTTATCATCTATCATTATACCATTTAATCATCAAATTAACATTTATTAACTATTTAGCTAAAAGTTAAGGACACAATCAGTAAAATTGTGTCCTTAAACTTTATTTTGTTACTTATAATTTATTAACTTTTATATTTAAAATGTTCCTTCTACACTACTTCCATAAATACTTTTACAATTACAGAATCAAATTGACTACCTGAGAATCTTTGAATATTCTCAAATATAGTAATAAGCAAATATCTATTATGTAATTATAATCTCATCTTTATTATCCTTATATTTAACTATTTCTCCATTAAAAACTCTCTCGCAATCTGTTGCATTACATATATTATCTATTAATATCAATTTATACTTGTCATCATAACAATATAAATATAAACCTTCTTTTTTTAATACATACGAAATCGGAAACACTTCTATATTTTTTTCTTTAATCTCTAATTTCACATATGTTTTTTTATCTAAAGCTTTATCTATAATCTTACAAACTTCATTATTAATAACTCTATTTCTATCATCTAGGTCTACTATAAATCTATCCTCTAATTTATCTAGTATCTCTGTGCATTTATCATAATTAATAAGTTTAAATTTATCAATAAGATCTGATTTTTTTAAATCGTCTATTACTTGTTCAGAAATATATAATGATAATATTAAGTCTCTATAATCATTTTCTGTTAATACATATTTAGCTATTATATAGTTTTTGTCTAATTCAATTCCACCATTAACTCCTCTATATGAGATTATAGGAATACCTAAAACAGATAGTTTATCTAAGTCTCTTTGTATAGTTTTTTGTGATACGTTAAATCTATTAGCTAATTCTTTAATTGTAGTTTTAGAGTTACATTTTAATAAATAAAATAGTATTTCTAATAATCTCATATCTAGCTCCTTATAATTTATAAAATTATTATCAATTACTTATTATTTTGTAACCACTTAATTGCACAATAAGCATGCATTGCTGCCCCTGTAGTTAATATATCTTCATTAAATACAACCTTCTCATTATGCATTGGTTCTCCATATAGTGGATTTTCTTGCTTTATACCTGCTCCTAACATAAAGTAAGTGCTTGGTACTTCATATGAATAAGATGCAAAATCTTCTGATCCCATACCTCCACCTTGGAATGAAACAACAGCTTGTTCTCCAATTAATTCTTTTACATATGTTCCAAGTTCATTAGCTAAATCTGTATCATTAGTTAAAGGTGGAACTGAAGATAACTCTATTAGTTCTGCTTCGCCTCTAAACATTTTTGCTGTTGATGTTACTATTTCATTAATTCTATTAAAGATAAATTCACCAACTTCTTTATCTAAACTTCTTATTGTACCTTCCATAATAACTTCTCCTGGGATTATGTTTGGAGCATCTCCACCAGCAAATTTACCTATTGTTACTACAGCAGGTTTAGTTGCAGATATTTCTCTACTTATTATTTCTTGTAAAGATATATATATATGAGCTGCTATATTAATAGGATCTACTCCTGTTTCTGGCATTGCTCCATGACATCCTCTACCATTTACAACTATTCTGAATCTATTACATCCAGCAATGCTAGTACCTAAACCATATAATACTACATTTGAAGGTGTGCCAGAGTGAACATGCATAGCCATAGCTGCATCTACTTTAGGATTTTCAAGTACACCTGCTTTTATCATCTTTTTAGCCCCAGTAAAACCTTCTTCGTCTGGTTGGAATGCTAGTTTAACAGTACCTTCAATTTTATCTTGATTTTGCTTAAGTAATCTAGCTGCCCCTAAAAGCATTGCAGTATGCATATCATGACCGCAAGAATGCATACATCCATTTGTTGATTTAAAATCGCACTCAGTTGCTTCAACCATTGGTAGTGCATCCATATCTGCTCTTAATAAAAATGTTTTTCCTGGCTTATTCCCTTCTATTGTAGCTACTATCCCACTTTCGCAAATCTCTTTTGGCTCATATCCAAACTCTCTTAACTTATTCATAACATAAGCTTTTGTTTGTGGTAATTCAGCTCCAACCTCCGGGTTATTATGCATAGTTCTTCTATATGTTATTAAATCATTTTTTATCTCTTGTGCTTGTCTTATAAAATCGTTCATATTACACCTCGTATTTAAATAATTTTCTATAAATATATCCTCTTTTCAATTTCATATATTAAACCTTAAACAGGACATATATAGTCATATTTTCTGTTAATTTTAATTTAATTATTCCTTAATTTTTATATAAAAGGCGCTATTAAACTAAATTGTTTATATTCAACAAAAACAATTCCCTTACACTACCTTTATTTAATACTTTTTACTATAATCTTTTTTCATATTTCTACACAAAATATATTTATAATCTTTTTTAAAGGTGGTGTGAACTATGCCTTATAATGCTAAAGATAATCTAAGAGAAGTTATTGATGAATTATGTTGTTGTGAAAATCATTTAAACTCTGCTTATCTTCATTCTGAAGGTACTCATAATAGAACCGAAATACATGCAGCCTTAAAGGCTGTTGGAAGTGCATTAGATTCAGCTCAATATACACTTCTTCATTTTAAAGATTAAGGAGGATTTCTTATGGGACATAAACCTAATGCAAAAGAAGAACTAAAAGCTGCCCTTAATGATGTTCTTTATGCTCAATCACTGCTTCTTGAAGCTATTAACACTGTTGAAGATAATGATAACAAGCAACTTTTACAAAATACTTTATCAAATGTCAATGAAGCTTTATCAGCTACAAAAACATCTGCTTATGGATTTAAAGATTAGTATTTATATAAAAAACTCCCTGATTCATATCAAGGAGTTTTTTATTTTCATATTATAAACCTTTGTAATATTCTACTGCAAAGTTAGCAGCTTTAACTAAAGCTTCAGAAGTTTTTGTAGCTCCTGATACTACTTCAACACCTTCTAAGTTATCTTGTCCTGCTACTAAAGCATTTATAAACTCAGAATTTTCAGTAGTTAATACAGCACCTATACCATCTGTCTCATTAGCATCCCTAACTTTTATTTCTATAATTTTACCAGTACTATCAAATGTTACGTGAGTTTCTATTTCTCCACCGTATCCTTGAGTAACTACTTCTACCTTTGTATTTCCATCTGTTATTGTATGTGTTACAACACCTTCAAAAAGTTCTCCATTCATAGCAACATAAACCATTCTTTGGAAATCTCCAACAAATGAAATAGTAGCTCCTGATACTGCATCTCTTTCTTCAATTGGTTGGTCTATTTGGTTAATTGTTTTGAACATTTCGTAAACATCTTCTAATGTCATTTTACTATCTAATATATGAATAGCTATAGCATCGATTTGTTCTCCATAGCTTCTTCCACCATTAAACCCTGCAAAAGAAATTCTATTAGTTCCTTCTACAAAAGAACCATCCTTATGTAAATCATATTTAGCTATTATGTCTTTAACTAAAGTATCTTCATTTAAATCTTCAATTCCAGCTTCTACAGCTACATATTTGTAACCAGCAATGGCTTTATCAAATTCTAATTCACCTTGTGTAGCTAGATTTATAAAAGTTAAATCTTTAAATTTAGTTGTATCATTAATAATATCTGCTGATGCTGTTATCATATATTGTCCACCTTCAAAAGCAGGATCATAACCAGCAGCGCTTAACTTTGTTAATTTAAAATCTTCTCCAACTTTTTCAATTTGTACATCAGAAACATTCATTTGATATCCCATTATATCTTTTTTAGAATATTCTCCTTCTGTACCTTTATTACGGATAATATCGAAATTTAATTCTGTAATAATTCCATCCTCAGTAGTTCCTTCAAAGATAAACGTATCATTTTTAGGCTTTCCAGCTGATGTAGTACCTTTCATTTCATACTCAGCAGCAAATGTTTCTACTACTGGTTGTGTTGTTTCACTTCCTTTATCTTTTGTTTCTGTTGTACATGAAGTTAATCCGAAAGCAAGTGTAAGTATAGCTAAAGCAGCTATTAATCTTTTCTTCATTTTTCTTCCCCCTAATTGTTTAATTGTTAACATTTTCATTCTCATTATATATTGCTTTCTCTACGATTAATAGGTAAATATTGTTCGAAACATTGTATATATTGCTATATATCTCTTTTTCTTGTTCACACATCTTTAAAACTTGCATAATATATCTTAAAAACTAGTGATATTATTACAGTTTTTTTAACTATTTGATTTAAAAAAAGTCTTTACTCTTACTTTAGCAAACTTTATATTTATAAAAATTGTTTGAAAGGCAATGATGGAGACAAGTAAAAAAAATATTCACCTACAGTGAGCTGGAGACAGTGTAAACCCAGTGGCAGAGTTTTTTTGAATAACACTCCGTAGCTGCAATCTGAAATTTCTTTTTAAAATACAAGCATTATGTTTGTTTTTGATGAGAAATAGTAGGTACGCCGTATTCTATACGTTACATAGATACCAGTACTTGCTGGAAAGAGAGACCTTTATGGTAAATTAGGTGGTACCGCGGATAAGCCTCAATTCGTCCTATATATTAAGATGAATTGAGGCTATTTTTATATTTAAAAAGGGGGCTTGTACTATGTGTACAATTATGTGTTATACTGGCACAGACATTAAATTTGAAAAATTTGAAGAAGCATTACAAATAACAGAAACTAGAGGCCCAGATATGACAAGGTTTCTACATCTTAAATCTGGTATCATGGGATTTCAAAGGCTTTCCATTATGGATTTAAGCCATAGTGGAATGCAACCATTCACTAATAATAATGATGCTGCCATATGTAATGGGGAAATATATGGTTTTCGCGCTATTAAAGACAATTTAATTTCTAAAGGGTACAAATTTATTTCTAATAGTGATTGTGAAATTCTACTTCCAATGTATTATGAGTATGGACTAGATATGTTTTCTAAATTAGATGCTGAGTTTGCAACTGTTATTTATGATAGTAAAAAAGATTCTTATATTGCTGCTAGAGATCCTATAGGAATTAGACCTTTATTTTATGGCTATTCTAACTCTGGGAAAATACTCTTTGCTAGTGAAGCAAAAAACTTAGTTGGTTTAACCCATAAAATCATACCATTTCCACCTGGTCATTATTATGCAGATGGTAAATTCACTTGCTATTGCGACATTACAGCTTTAGACCATGATTATTGTGATGATACCCTAGATACAATTTGCAGTAATATTCATGATAAATTAGTTACTGCTATTGAGAAGCGTATGGATGCAGATGCTCCTGTTGGCTTTTTATTAAGTGGCGGATTAGACAGTTCGTTAGTTTGCTCTATTGCTCAAAAATTACATCCTAATATACAAATAAAGACATTCTGTATAGGAATGAGTGAAGATGCAATAGATTTAAAATATGCTAGAGAAGTTGCTGATTATATTAATAGTGACCATACAGCTTTTTATATGACAAAAGAAGATGTTCTTGAATCTCTTGATGAAGTTATTAAAATCCTTGGTACTTTTGATATTACTACTATTAGAGCAAGTATAGGTATGTACTTGTTATGTAAGCAAATTCATAAAACTTCTAATGTAAAAGTTCTACTAACGGGTGAAATATCTGATGAATTATTTGGATATAAGTATACAGATTTTGCTCCAAATGCAGAAGAGTTTCAAAAAGAATCAGTAAAAAGAGTAAAAGAACTTTATATGTACGATGTACTTCGAGCTGATAGATGTATAAGCTCCAATTCCTTAGAAGCAAGAGTTCCATTTGGTGATTTAGATTTTGTAAAATATGTTATGTCAATTAATCCAGAAAAGAAATTAAATAAATATAACATGGGAAAATATTTATTAAGACATGCTTTTGAAGATGAATATCTACCATTTAGTATATTATATCGTGAAAAAGCTGCTTTCAGTGATGCTGTAGGTCATTCTATGGTAGATTATTTAAAAGAATATGCAGAATTAAAATATTCTGATGATGAATTTGAATATCTTTCTAAAAAGTACAATTATCATGCTAAGCCATTTACAAAGGAATCTTTATTATATAGAGAGATTTTTGAAAAACACTATCCAAATCAAGCCGAAATGATTCACGACTTTTGGATGCCAAATAAATCCTGGGAAGGCTGTGACGTAAGCGACCCTAGCGCAAGAGTGCTATCAAATTACGGTGATAGTGGTAAATAACTTTATATACTGCTTTATAAATATAATGTAATTTTTAGTATTTCAATACTTCAAAGACTTAATGTATTTACTTAATAGCAACAAGTGATAAGTTAGCAAATAAATATAATTTAAATAAACTGCTATCTATTTCACCCTTAACTTATCACTTGTAACTTGCCATTTTTCTAAACTTCTTCAATATACTCTCTTACAATTTTTCTAATCTCATCAAATTGTTTATTAGTTGACTCATTCTCCGATTTAAATTCAATAAGCTCCTTTAAATATCCTTGCCTTTCAACCGTTCTTATACTTTCATCGTATACAAGCCCAAATATAAGAGAAATATGTCCAACAACATTATCAACAGCAGTCTTTTTCAATGTTCTTAAGATTGTATCTCTTCTCTTAAAATTATCTAAAACTTCTTTTGTAACTTCTGAAGAATACAACTCTTCATTTGTCACATTATAAATTTCCTCTGCTGGAATTATAGCATTTACTTTAAATATATCAATCTTATCTGCATCTCTTAGTATATTGCAAAATGTCTTATATCTTTCAGAAATACCTTCTTCTATTCTGTATGCGTTATGATTATCAATAACACATTTTATTAGATTATCTTCAGACATATCTTCTATAAAATTTCTTATTATTCCATCATTAAATAGAATTTCACTACCTAATTTAGCATGATTAACAGACTTAGGATCATTAAATGTTCCATATCTCTTTACTTGTTCAAATCTACCTACATCATGAAGAAGACCTGTTAGCCATGCTATATTAACTTCTTCATCACTTAACTTTAAACTTAATGCTATCTTTTCACACAGCTCACATACACGATAAGTATGTTCTGTTTTAAGTCTTATTTTCTCATTATTTATATCATATTTTTCTACATAATCATTAAATGCTCTTAGAGCTTTTTCTCTATCTACTAACATATTACTCCCCTTACCCCTAATAATAAAATAAATTAAAACTTTATTATATTATATCAATTTTCATAATTATAATATTTATATTTTGGACATTTGTCCTTAAATTATTTTATATATCTTATTTATCATAATTTATATGATATAATCTATTTACTTTATTAATAAGGAGAGAATTAAAATGAATAGTTTATCTTATCTTTTAGAAACTTGTCCTAGTCATATAAAGCAAGATTTTTTAAATATAACTTTTAATAGTTTTGATAAGATTTTATTTCAAAATGAAGCTGCTAATTCTGTCTATATAATAAAAAAAGGTAAAGTTAAAGTTTATTCTTTAACTCCTACTGGAGTTAAATACTTAGAAAGAATCTATTGCGAATATGAAATATTTGGTGAGTTAGAAATATTTATTGATAAGCCTATATTAAATTATGTAGAAGCATTAGAACCTTGTGAAGTAATAAAAATACCTAAAAAGTCTTTTTTAGACTGGATTAGATATGATTCTGATTTTTCTTTATATATACATATACAATTGTCCCATAAGCTATATACTACCTCAATCAATAGTAAGGCAAATATAGTTTATCCTTTGAAATATAGATTAGCGTTCTTTTTATGGCGTTTCCTAGAAGAACATGATTTAGACACTATACATAAAGATTTATTAGTAGAAGGTGTTGGGTCAAACATTAGAAGTGTTAACAGAATTATTAAAGAATTAAGTAATGATAATATAATTGATTATAATAAAGGGCACATTAAAGTAAAAGATATTAATAAACTACTTGATATAATTTTTTTCTGCTAATTATGATTAAAATAATATAATCTTTTAATACTCATTAGGAGGGATACTATGATAGATAAAAAACAATTAATAGAAAAGGCTTTTGCAGCTCAAGAATTTTGCTACACTCCATACTCAAACTTTGATGTAGGCGCAGCTTTACTATGTGATAACGGTAATATTTATACAGGTTGTAATATAGAAAATGCTGCATATACACCAACAAACTGTGCTGAAAGAACTGCTTTTTTCAAAGCAATCTCTGAAGGAGAAAAGAAATTTACTGCTATAGCTATTGTTGGTAATAAACACGGTATTAAAGCTGGTGAAGGTGACTTCTGCGCTCCTTGTGCTGTATGCAGGCAAGTTATGGCAGAATTTTGCGATTTAGATACATTTAAAGTAATTATTGCTAAAAGTACAGAAGAATACTTAGAGTATACCCTTGGTGAACTTCTTCCTTTAGCTTTTACAGGAAAAAACTTAGAATAAATTTAAAAGACTGAAGTACTAATGATTTAATACTTCAGTCTTTTTCTAATTTATATTATTATACCTTCAAAATGATCAATTTCATGTTGTATAATCTGTGCTGTAAATCCATTAAAAATTTGTTTATGCTTTTTAAAATCTCTATCGAAATATTCTACCTCTATTGTTTCATATCTCTTTGTTTTTCTAAAGCCAGTTAAAGATAAACAGCTTTCTTCTGTTTCATAAGCTTTTTCCTTTTTTAATATAACTGGATTTATCATAGGAACTATAATATTACCTATACTAAACACTAATATACGCTTTTTAACTCCTATCATATTAGCTGCCATACCTACACAATATTCTAAATTTACTCTTAATGTATCTATTAAATCATCAACAACTGCAATATCATTTTTAGTTGCAGGTTCTGACTTTTGCGATAAAAATAATACATCCTTCATAATTGGTCTTATCATATTAACTCCAACCTTTCTAATTTCTATCTCTCATTATATATCAAAATTTATTTTAAACATATTTAATTATACACATTATTTATTTCTTAAATCAAAAGAGACTGTAGATTAAAGTTAATTCTTTACCTCTACAGTCTCTTAATTAATAACACATATTATTTATAATCTGTCTTGGTAGATGGTTCATCTTCTCCAAAAGGAGTATTTTCAAGAGCTTTATTTCTTACATCTTGAGCGTAATTTGAAGATGATGGATCAGTGTTGACCTTACTATTTTTTTTATTTTTCATAGTAATACCTCCTATAATTATAAATTAAATGTATTCTCTAATTTAGCTTATCCATTTCTTTAAATATTTATATATTAATTTAAATTTTCATAAAGTTACTATCTAATTTATGAGAATATAGCTTTCCTAAAATAAAAACACCTACAAAATTAATTGTAGGTGCTATTAAAGCATAACTTATAATTATTTTTAAAATATACTCTATTCTCTAAGTATATCTATTATATCCTGACCATACTTATCAATCTTACTAGGTCCAAAACCTATTATTTGAATAAGCTTCTTTTTATTATCTGGATTAAGCTTAATTATTTCCTCTATCATTTCATCATTATATATATAATACGGCTTAATATTTTCTTCTCTAGCTTTATAAGTTCTATATTTCTTAAGCTCATCAACTAACTGTTCATAAGACTTTACTTTATCTAAAACCTCATTATTTAAATTTTCATCAATAACTTCTTCTTTAGAGCTATATCCAATATCCTCTATAATAGATTTTTCTTCTAATTTTACTTCTATAAAATCTATTTCAGTTAAATTGTATTTTTTATTATAATCATATTTTATATCAATGTTATTTGCTATAAAATATTCAGCTATTTTCTTCATCTTATCTTCAAACATTTTTTTCTCTTTACTGTAGCAACTTAATTTTCTATTTATAAGTTCTGTTAACTCATCATAAGTAAAAATCTCATATTTAACTTTCTTAGGTGCTTTACTCTTATTAACTATACTCTTATCATTTGATACAATAACGCTCGAAAAAATAGGTAATGTTTTAATTATTCCAGCTTCTATTAAAAGCTCTCTAACTACTTTTACATTTTTATTATTTTGTAATATAGGACTAATAACTTTCTCGCTATCTATAATCTTATTATTTTTATCTTTTATATATCTAACAAAGTCTCCTGCTTCATTTATATGTATCTCTCCATTAAGCCCCTTAGTCTCTAATATCATAACAAACCTAGTTGTAATTACTATAAAGTCTAATTGTGCTATATAGTCTCCATCCTTTATTTTTATATCATGTAAACATATCATCGGTATAGAAGAATTCTTTAACTCAAGATACACATTCTTTTCCCCTTGTATTACATTATTTAAAAATTCTATATTTCTTTCTATATATTTAACCTTACTAGACTTAACCTTATCTTTTAACTCTAATAAGTCACTTAATTCTTTATTTTCTTCTTTAAAATCTTTATAAAACACTGGTGTTTTTATTTCTCTTATGCCAAATAAATTTTTAAATATTGCCATCTCTATACGTCCTCCTTATGTAAATATTATAGCATATTTTCTATATAAGTTAATATTTAGCACAAGAAGAACAAAAATAAAATGCAAAGCACTTTGGTGAAAAGTAGCCTTTTCACTTCGACGAAGTCGACCTTTCACCTGTGAGCTTTGCAAACAATTTATTCCTATTGTCTTACAGGTAATATAATAATAAATTCACTACCTTTACCTAATTCACTTTCTACCCAAATAATACCCTTATGAAGTTCTATTAATTGTTTACTTAAAGTTAATCCTAATCCACTTCCACCATGTTCTTCGGTACTCTCTAAGTATGTCTGTGAAAATCTATCAAAAATACACTTATGATACTTAGGATCTATTCCTATTCCATTATCTTTTACAGATATTTTTATCCTATCACCTAAATCCCATATGAAAACTTGAATTATTCCATCTCTATTTGTAAATTTAATAGCATTTGATATTAAATTCATTATAACTCTTTCAATTTCTATATCATCACACTCTATTATCTTTTCTTCTATAAAAGGTTCAATAATAAGTTCAATACCATTTTCCTCAATTAATTCCTTCATAGATAATGCTAGTTCTTCAACTAAATACACTATATCATGCTGCTTAAAATTCAACCTATATGTTCCAGATTCTATCTTAGACGTATATATTATATTATCTATTAAATTCATAAGCCTTGTACAATTTCTCTTTATACTATTCATATAATAAGCCATTTTTTCCTTAGAAATTTTCTGTTCTTGATTATTTAAATTTTCTATAACCTTTTGAGTAGATGATATTATATTTAATGGAGTTCTTAATTCATGCGATAGATTTATGAAATAATTATTTTTATATTTTTCATGACATAACAATTTTGAATATAGAATATCATTTTCAATTAACTTATTATTTAATTCTAGTGTCCTTTGTTTTACCATACTATCTAAGATTTTAACCCTATTCCATATTACATAAATTATAATAATTACTAATGTACAATAGCCAAAATAAGCAAAATGAGTTTTCCATGGTGGATTATCTATTTTAATCTTAATACTCGTAGGATCACTCCACTTACCACTAGAATTCCTAGCAGCTATTTGAAATTCATATTCTCCTGGGTTAATATTTGTATAATTAATACTAGTTTTACTATCTGAAAATACCCACTCTTTATCTAGTCCAAATAATCTATATGCATAATTTATTTTTCTATTATCTTTATAATCTGGTAAAAAGAATTCAAACTCTAATTGATTGTTTTTATAATCTAACTTTATTTCATCAGATATAATTAACTTTCCATAATTAGTAGATAATGATTCAATTTGAACATTTGGTATAAATTCTTTTTCATTTATTTGTTCTGGTCTAAAGCTTGTTAGTCCGTTTATTCCACCAAAAAACATTTCTCCACTATTGCTTTTAAAATAAGCATACTGATTAAATTCATTTCCTTGAATGCCATCAGCACTCTCATAGTTTATAAACTTTTCTTCTTCTATATTAAATTTAGTAAGTCCATAGTTAGTACTAGCCCATAAATACTCTTCATCTTCTAGTAGAATTCCATATACAAAATTATTAGGTAATCCATCTTCCTCCGTATATCTTTTATACTCTTCACTTTCCTTATTAAACTTAATTATACCATAGTCAGTAGCTAACCAGATATTACCTTTAGAATCAGAATTTATTGAAATAATATAATTATATGTATTGTTACTCGCTTCTTTATTCTCCCCAAAATAATTGTATTTTTTAATCTCTGCTGTCTTTTTATTAAATCTTATTAGCCAATCTTCTATACTACCTGCAATCCATATGATTCCATCCTTATCTTCATGTATATCATTAAAAGATAATTTATTTACTCCAGCATCCACAAAGGCTTGTGAATAGTTACCAAACTTCCCATTTCTATCGGAAACTCCTATACCATCCCTTGTTCCTATCCATAGTATTCCTTCACTATCTATAAGTAAAGTTCTTACATCATTACAAGGTAATCCACTTTCTTCTCTATACTGAATTTTCTCCTTTGTATTTTTATTATACTTATCTAAGCCATTTTCAGTAGCTATCCAAATCTCATCATCTATTCCAGTAATATCTCTAACTAAGTTATTACTAATATAAAATTCCCCATGATAGTCTTCTATCTGGTCAACTCTTATTAATTTATTATTTTTTCTATCAAAAACATTTAATCCATCAAACATTGTGCCTATCCATAAGATTCCATCATTATCTTCATATATTCCTGTTATGTTATCAGAGCTTAAAGAGTTATTATCAAATGGATCTGCTTTATAATAATTAAATAAATTTTCTGGATTAAATAAACTTATTCCTTCACTAGTCCCTATCCAAATCGCTCCTGAACTATCCTCACAAATAGTCATTGTATCATTACTAATTAAACTACCTAAGTTATATCTAGAAGATTTATATTTAATAAATTTTTTCTCTTCTTCAATGAATTTACTAAAACCATTATCAGTAGCTACCCATACGTCTCCCCTACTATCTCTTAATATATCTCTTATATAGTAACCTGGAATTCCACTATCAAGACCAGGCATGAACTTTTCTATAGCTCCTGTTTCCAAATTTAACTTATTTAGTCCTCCATAATAAGTTCCAACCCATAAATATCCTAGATTATCGGCATGTAAACTATAAATAAAATTATGACTTATACTATTTTCGTCATCTTCATCTGCAAAATATCTTTCCAATACTCCAGTTTTATTATTAATTCTATTTAATCCATTTCTTGTTCCTACCCAATAATTTCCGTATACATCTTCTGTTAATGAATATACTTCTTGATTGCTCAATGAACTATTGTAATCTTCTGAATTATATATTCTTATAAAATTATCATTTTCTCTGTCATAAATATTTAATCCATCATTAGTTCCTACTAAAATATCTCCATTTTTACTTACCATTATTGCTCTAATTCTATAATGCGAAATATTACATCCATTTTCATTTGGTAAATAATTTGTTATTTCATCAGTTATCGTATTTATCTTGCTTAATCCAGCAGTAGTTCCCACCCATATATTTCCATCTAAATCCTCTTTTAAATCTGTTATTGAATTTCCACTTATACTATTTTCTTTATGATTATATTTATATACTTGAAACTTACTTCCATTATATTTATTTAACCCATCACCAGTTCCAATCCACATATAACCTTTTCTATCTTGAATTATAGTAGAAACACTAATTTGTGATAATCCATCATCAGTTGTTATACGTTTGAAATTTCGATTTGCATCATTAACAACTGCATAGGTTTTATCAACTATACAACTAAAAATTACAATTATGAATAATATTACAATCAATATACTTTTATATTTATTATTCATACTTTTTCCCCATCCTTATTTCCCTTATATTTCTTTTTTATTAATTATATCATTTTATTTGATTTTTTTACAATAAATATGATTTTATTACATATAAAAACAAAAAAGGATATCTCTAATACATTTTTAGAGATATCCTCTTCAAACATTATTAACTATGTTTTTATTAATAGTATGCTACAACCTTATTCTTTCCAGAATTTTTGGCTTCATATAAAGCTTTATCTGCCTCACTAATAATTTGTTGAAAAGTTTTATCAGTAGCATCCATCTTAGTTATACCTATACTAGAGGTTACTTTAATTATTTCATTTTCCCCTATGTTAATAACTGTATTTTCAACATTATTCCTTATTCTTTCTGCAATTTTTAAATAGCTATTTTTATCGTCCTTTACTATAACTATAAACTCTTCTCCACCATATCTTCCTACAATATCGCATTCTCTTATGGATTCTTTAATAACTTTAGCTATACTAGCAAGAACCTTGTCTCCAGTTTGATGTCCGTAAGTATCATTTATTTTTTTAAAATTATCTACATCAACCATCATAACCCAATAGCTATCATAATATTTTTTTACCTTATTATATATTTTTTCACTTTTTCTTAAAGCTTCTCTTCTGTTAAATATCTTTGTTAATACATCATAATTAGCTCTATATTTTATTTCTTTATAAAGTCTAGAATTTTCTAAAGCTATACCTACATATGTAGATAATACCTTCAAAGTATTTACATCTTTTAATGTAAAAGCATTTTTTTCATACGCTTGTACACCAATTACTCCTATGACTTTTGAGTCTATCATTATAGGTACAAAAATCAAAGACTGAGAAAAACGCTCTAATGTTCTACTTTGCTCTTCTGCTAACTTTTCTATAAACTCTTCAAAATTATTAAAATATTTATAATACTCTCTTTTTAAATCATTTATTAATATCTCTTGTTTATGATTAATGGCATATACTCCAAATCTATTTTCATCATCAAGATTAATTGGAGGCATTTCTAATTTATCCTCTAATTTCATACATAATTTATACTCTAGAGTTTTTTTCTCGTCATTTATTAAAGATATTTGAAGTACATCACATTGGATTAAATTTTTAATCTCCTCAGCAATAATTTTATAAATATTTTTTCTATTTAAATTTGCTGTTATCCTTTGACCTACGCTATATAAAACTTCCATTTGGTTATATAAAAATTTATATACCTTCGATTCCTCTTCTTCTCTTTTTTTATCTAAATTTTTTATACTTTCACGTCGTGTCTTATTAAATATTTCTTTTTGTAACATATTAACTTTTTCCAAATATAAATATGCATTTTCATAATCACCTATATTTTTATAAGCTAAGCTTATATTTGAATATATTTTATTGTTATTTCTTATAGAATTAACAATCTCTATATTTTCTTCTACTTCTTTAAGCTTTATTATAGCTTCCTTATATCTTCCTACTTTTAAATCCACTTCAGACCAATATAGTAATGCTTCATTTAAACATAATTTCTGATCTGTCTCTCTAGAAATGTTTATACTTTCTTGAAATTTTTCATCAGCAATATTATATAATCCCTTAGCACAATAAGTTCGTCCCATTTGCTCTAAAACTCCTGGAATCAAAGTTGTCGCAAAACTTTTAGCAATTTCTAATGAACTTTCTAAATACCCTAATGATATCTCATAATTTCCTAATTCTCTTTCACACTCTGCAAGATTCATTAAATTTACTATCTTATTATGATTTGCATTTATATTAGGTAGATTAGCTATCTGTTCAAGTAATGCTTTAGCTTTCTCAAATTCTCCTATCTCTACATATGTTATAGACATATTATTTTTAATACTATTTAAAGCTTGATAATTGCAACACTTTTCTGCTAATTCTATTCCTTCCATTCCGTATTCAATAGCTTTATCAAACTGTTGTATAAAAGAATAATTACCTACTAAAGCATTTATAGTAGATAAGATACCTTCAGAATTCTTTTGTTTTTGGAATATATTGTATGACTCTATATGAACCTCTATAGCTTTATTAAAATTACCTAACTCGTGTTGTATCCAACCATAGTTATGAATTATCCAAGGATATGCCTGTTTTAAATCTTTTTCTTTTACATAATCTGTTAATTTTTCATATATTTCTTTTGAAATTTTAAGTTCTAATTCATTTATCTTACTACAAATTATATTTATATATTCTTCATCAATAGCTATTTTTTCTAATTCTTGAATAACATCTTCGAAGTTCATTTTTCCTCCATAAACCAAATAGTTTGATTCAAAATATTTCATACTTTTCATTAATATACCATATATACTATTATTGTAATATAAGTTGTATTAATATGTAAATGAATATCGTATCTTTAATTATTAAATCACTGTAGGTATTTCTTAAATATACTAGAAATACCTACTATAATCTTAATATTAACCTTCTCTTAATATCTTCATCTTAATTTTAACTCCTACTGTACCTTCAATTAACTTATCGATAATTTCATCTTTTTTACTTTTGCTTTTAACAAAAATTTCTGCTTGCTTAGCAATAGCCTTTAATTCTTTTACTTTTAAACCACCATTTTTTAAATAATCTAAAGCTTCTTCTTTAGTTGAAAATGAATTTAATTTTATTAAAGCCTCCCCCAATATATTACTCTCAGATGCTTTCTCAGCCTTATTATCTTTAGCTTTTCTCGGCTCTTTCATCAATTTCTTTTTATCTACTAAATTATTCTTATTTGCTTGTCCATCTTTTAAAGTTAAAACCTTTACTCCATCAAGCAATTGTTTTAGTTCTAAATCATCAAGTTTTAATACATATTCAAATACTAATTTATTAACCTTTAAGATATCATTCTTCTCCACTGTTCCTTACACCTTTCTTAAAAATTCTTTTTCTAAACTCTCAAAATCTAAATGTATTGGAGTCTTCTTTCTATTTAAATTTGTTAATACAAAAGGAATATCATTATTATTATCTATCTCTTCATCATTTACTCTAATCTTTGAATTGAATATATCTAAATTTTCTTCATAATTTATCTCATTTAAATATTGTTTATGCATTAATTTTGGTTGTCCATTTATTATTTTTACCATAGTAGGTAATACACCCATAAGCTTTACATCCATATGCTTAAATTGATAAAAATCAAATTCATTTATACCTCTTTCAACTTCTTTTTTTAAATTTTCTACATGCTCCAATAAGGTAGGTGCCCCTACTGTAGAAAGATAATCTAATTTAGTTGGCACTATATATGAATCAGATGCATACATTGCACTTTGAGTAATTAAATCAAAACTTGGTTGACAATCTAATAGTACAAAATCATACTCTCCATATATTTTCATTAACTCTTCTCTCAAACCAGATATGCATCTAAGTTTATTTTTAGTGTATTTTCTCTTTGTATTTCCAGATATACTTCTTGCTAATTCTATTTGTATTTCATATAAATCTGTACTAGATGGCAATAAGCTTATAGCTTGTCCTCCATTTTTAGTTATTATAGTATTAGCCTTTAAATCTGTGGTAATATATTTTTTTATACTATCTTTTTTTCTATTAATAATTGAATTAAATAAAGTTTTTATTGTTTTTGTATCCTTGTATGACCTTTTCCAATCATCAATTCCCATATATGAAAAAGTCAAACTGGCCTGCGGATCTAAATCTATTAATAATACCTTATATCCATCTAAAGCTAATAAAGCACCTAAATTTGATACAACTGTACTTTTCCCAACTCCTCCTTTGTAATTAACAACAGAAATTATTTTCAATTAACTTCCTCCTATAAATACTCCCATCATATTTATACTGTAGTTTTCTTTATTTAATTACATTACTATTAAATTTAGATTTTAAAGTTCTATCTAAGTGCCATCGTCTTTGTAAATATTTTCCTTTATGTTCTAAATTACAATTTAATTATTCAATTTTGTAATATTAAGATACAGTTAAAAATATAAAGTTATTATTTAGTAATATTTCTTTAAATACATACTATATTTATTTAAAGGGGGGGACTTTTATTATGGCCATAAAAGAAATTAATGAAAAAAAAGAACATATTCATATTAGTGATGATGGAAAGACTTATATTCATAGCCATGATAGTAATAATGGGAGTACCCATAAACATGTCCATCAAAACACTAAAGCAGTACTAAATAGATTAGCAAAAGCAAAAGGCCACTTAGAATCAGTAAAAAGAATGGTTGAAGATGATAGAGATTGTAGTGAAGTACTAATCCAGTTAGCAGCAGTAATATCAGCACTAACTAGTACAGGAAAAGTAATCTTACAGGAACATATAGAACACTGCCTTGTAGAAGCTGTAGAGTCTGGTGATAGACAAGCTATAGAAGACCTTAATAAAGCAATAAATTTATTTATAAAATAATTAATTAATTTTAGGTTATTTATTTAAATAAAATATTTCCTTGGAAATAAAGCAATAACGGGAATATATAGCTATCTATTAACTACATACTCCCGTTATCTAATAACCTATCCTCCGGTTAGCAGGATAGGTTAATTTTTAATAAATTTATATACGTATACTTATATTTTCTTAAAAATGCTCACCATTTTCATAGTAATTTCTATGCTCTAATCCTTGAAAAACTACATCTAAACATTCTCTATCTTTCTTAAAATGATTTGTTATAGCCTTAGCTACCTTATCTTGAACTTCTTGCCCTCTATCAAACCAAGCAACTTCTATTATAGTAGGAGGAGCAACTACTTCCCCATCCATTATAAATGTATTATTAATTAATTCTATAGTAAAATAATCTCTTGGACACTCTATTATTTCTACTAACTCGTCTATTAATTCTTTACTTTCCTTCATAACCTCTTCTTGAGGTATTCCTTTAACTCTCAACATCGGCATAATTAATTTCTCTCCACTCTAATTATTCTAATAAAGATTTATCTAAGAACTTACCTATTACATCTACTGTTGGTTGCACATTTACAAAAGCATCTTCATCTACTTCTGCTACCGCTTTCTTTATAAATAAAAGCTCATGCTTTGATATTACTGTTATAACAGATTGTAATTCTTCTTTTGTATATCCGCCTAAGAAACCTTTACCTATAGTTACACCTCTTAAGTTGTTTGATAACAAATTCTTTGCCATCTCATCACCTTTTTTAGTATAAATAGTAACTGTTAATTTATGTTGTTGTATAAAGAACATATCCATTACTTGAGTCATAGCATAAATAGCTACTAAACTATATAATGATTGCTCCCATCCATATATAAGTCCTGCTGCTAATACAATAGCTCCATTTAGTAAAAGTCCAACTTGACCTACTGATTTTCCTGTAAGCTTTTGAACAACAAGAACTATAATATCTGTACCTCCAGTAGAAAAACCTTCTCTAAGGCATAACCCTACTCCTGCTCCTGTTAAAACTCCACCAAATATAGCTGCTAAAATTTGATTATTAGTTATTTCAACCATTGGAATTATCTTCATAAAAAATGATGATGATACAACAGCTAATATTGTATATATAGTAAACTTTTTACCTAATTTAAGCCATGATAAAACAGCTAAAGGTAAATTTATGATTAATACCCATGCAGATATACTTATATTAATATTAAAAAAGTCTAATCCAACTGTTGATAATAATTGTGAAAGCCCAGTAACTCCTCCTGAAAATATATTACTAGGCGCTAAAAACATATTTACACCAACAGCTGCTAAAACTGCATAAAATACTATAACTATTACTCTTTTGATTATACTTCTCATACTGCCTCTCCTTTTTATTTATCTTTAGATTTATTTTTTAATCATATACATTATTTAATATTATATTGTTATAAATAAATTTCAATAGTTTTTTCTTACTTTATCATAAATTTATCCATCTAATAATAATATCTGCAAAAACTGTAATAATACTTATGTTTTTATAAAATTTATTAATAATATTACATTGCATCAAAGAAGCTTACTTGGTCACTTTCTGAAAGTCCTTCTAAACATCCAAATTTTCTTAATAAGTCTGTAGCAGAGTTTCCTATTTTAGCTCGCTTTCTTAAGTTATCTATAGAACTTATAGGAATATCTTCATGAACAGCATTATATATAGATTCAGCTGCTATATTTCCCATACCTGATATACTATTTAAAGGTGGTCTTATTCCTTCATCTTCAATCTTAAATTTTGTAGCATCTGATTTATATAAATCTATCGGTAAGAACTTTATTCCTCTTTCATACATTTCTAAAACAATTTCTAAATCATCGTACATATCTTTATCTTTTGGAGCAGCTTCATTTCCTTGCATATTTATCTCATTCATTTTTTCTTTAACTTTTTCTTTTCCAAAAATCATAAATTCTGCATCAAAGGCTTTAGCTCTAATTGTAAAATAAGCAGTGTAGTAAGCCTTAGGTATATGCACCTTAAACCATGCTATTCTAAATGCCATCATTACATAAGCTGCTGCATGGGCCTTAGGGAACATATATTTAATCTTTCTACAAGAATCTATATACCATTCTGGTACATCATGCTCTCTCATCATAGCTTCATATTCTGCCCACTTCTCTGGGTCTTTTAAAGCTTTACCTTTACGCACTGTTTCCATTATCTTAAAGGAAGTATTAGGATCAAGTCCTTTTTTTATAAGATAAATCATAATATCATCTCTCGTACAAACAGCTTCACTTAAAGTAACTGTTCCTGCATCTATTAAATCTTTAGCATTTCCAAGCCATACATCTGTACCATGAGAAAGTCCTGATATACATAATAAATCTCCAAAGCTTTTTGGTAGCGTATCTAAAAGCATCCCTCTAACAAACTTAGTTCCAAACTCAGGTATTCCAAAAGTTCCAACCTTTGAATTTATCTGTTCTGGAGTTACTCCTAATGCCTCTGTTGATGAAAATAAAGACATAGTTTCCTTATCATCAAGAGGTATCTTTTGAGGATCTACCCCAGTTAAATCCTGTAGCATTCTTATTACTGTAGGATCATCATGACCTAGTATATCGAGTTTTAAAAGATTTTGGTCAATGGAGTGATAATCAAAATGTGTTGTTATTATATCTGATTCTGGATCATCTGCTGGATGTTGCACTGGACAAAACTCAAATATTTCTCTTCCCTTAGGTACTACTATAATTCCACCTGGATGTTGCCCTGTTGTTCTTTTTATTCCTGTGCATCCTTTAGAAATCCTAGTAATTTCAGCTTTATTTACAGGTATATCTCTTTCATCAAAATATTTTTTAACATATCCAAAGGCTGTTTTTTCAGCTATTGTACCTATTGTACCAGCTTTAAATGTAGTTCCTTTACCAAATATAACTTCTGTATATCTATGAGCCTTTGCCTGATATTCACCTGAGAAATTTAAGTCTATATCAGGTTCTTTATCTCCATTAAACCCAAGGAATGTTTCAAAAGGTATATCCATCCCATCCTTATCCATCTTCTCTCCACAAACTGGACACTCTTTATCTGGTAAATCGAATCCATTCTTATATCCATAATCTGTAAAGTCTGAATGTTTACACTTACTACACCTATAATGTGGTGGCAGAGCATTTACCTCTGTTATCCCTGTCATATATGCTACAACAGATGAACCAACAGACCCTCTGGAACCAACAAGATACCCATCCTCATTTGATTTCCACACAAGCTTCTGAGCAATGATATACATTACTGAGAATCCATTTTTTATAATGGAATCAAGCTCTTTATCTAATCTTTCTTGAACTACAGTAGGTAGCTCTTCCCCGTATAATTCATGAGCTTTACCATAAGCTATATCCTTAATTGTCTTTTCACAACCTTCAATATGTGGAGGACATTTTTCTGCTGAAATAGGACTTATCTGTTCACACATATCTGCTACTTTATTAGTGTTTGTCACAACAACTTCATAAGCTTTTTCTTCTCCTAAGTATGAGAATTCTTCCAGCATCTCTTCAGTAGTCCTCATGTATAATGGGGCCTGATTATCTGCATCTTTAAACCCTTGCCCAGCTTCTAAAATACGTCTATATATTTCATCTTCTGGGTCCATAAAATGAACATCTCCTGTAGCAACAACAAGCTTTCCAAGCTTTTCTGCTAAAGCTACAATTTTTCTGTTTATATCTTTTAAATATTCCTTATCTGGTACTTCACCATTTCTTATTAAGTAGTCATTATTTCCTAATGGTTGAATTTCTAAATAATCATAATCTTTTGCAATGCTTTCAATCTCTTCATCAGACTTGCCAAGTAATATAGCTTTATAAAGCTCTCCTTCACTGCAAGCACTTCCTAGAATTAATCCTTCAGAATACTTCTTGTACATGCTTTTTAATATACGAGGCTTCTTATAGAAATAATCTAAATGTGAATAAGAAACAAGCTTATATAAATTCTTCAAACCTACATAATTCTTTGCAAGGATGATAGCGTGATATGTTTTAACCTTTTTATAGCTTTCTTTTTGAGCTTCTTCATCTAAAGCATATTTATCTATATCCTCTAAAGTCGTTGCTCCTCTTTCTTTTAAATTATCAATCATTATATTAAATACTTTAACTGTTGTATCAACATCATCTAATGCTCTATGGGCAACCTCAACCTTTATTCCAAGATGCTTAGCTATTCTTCCTAACTTATATGTTTTAAAGTGTGGAAAAATATCTTGAGCTAAAGATAAAGTATCAATATAAGTAAAATCAAAATCATAACCTAAAACATTAGCATTATGCTTTAAAAAGCCTATATCAAAATCAGCATTATGAGCTACTAAAACACTATCTTCAATAAAATCTAGCATCTTAGGAAATATCTTATCTATGGTCTCCGCATCTTTTACCATATCATCAGTTATATTAGTAACTTCAACTACTCTTTGCGGAATAGGCTTTTCTGGATTTACAAACGTGCTAAACTTATCTATTACCTTACCATTTTGAACTTTCATAATTCCTATCTCAGTAATCTTCTCAGTCTTAGGAGAAAAACCTGTAGTTTCTAAATCTAAAACACAATAAGTAGTGTCTATACTTTGACCTTTTATATTTGTTACAGAGTTTTTCTTATCTGGTGCTAAATATGCTTCTACCCCATAAATTACTTTCATATCACTATTATTTCTTCCTAATAATTTATGTGCTTCTGGAAAAGCCTGCACAACTCCATGATCTGTTATAGCTATAGATTTCATTCCCCAACTCATAGCTCTCTTTATTAAATCTGCTGCACTACTCATTGCATCCATCTGACTCATCTTAGTATGCATATGAAGTTCTACTCTCTTAATCTCAGAATTATCCTTCCTTACAACCTTTGTCATACCTTTAGTTTCCACTATAGTATTTGCAATTACTTCTATCTCTCCAGTAAACTTACTAACACCTGAATTTCCCCAAAGCTTTAACCCCTTAGCTTTCTTTATTTTTGATATTACCTCATCATACTGTTCACCTTTAACGAAACACTTACAACTAATTGAACTTGACCCATCATATAAATCAAAAGAAACTAACATCTTACCACTACGTAACTCTTTACTTTCTATATTAGCTATCTCTCCCTCTATAGCTACTGTTCCTTCATATGGTGTAATGTCACATATTTTAATTATCTTATCTCTAAAAGTGGCACTTCTACCTAATATAAGCGCTGCATTATCTTCTTTTTTAATACTTTTCGTATACTCTTTTGGCCTATTATACTCCTTCTTACCTTCATAATTTCTACCATTACCACTATCTTTCTTATTACTTTTCCTCTTAGAGTTTGATATACTACTTTCAATTACATTATTAATAGTAGTAATTTCTCTTTTAAGTTCATCCTCTTTTAGCTTCATTAAAGCTTCATGGTCTACTTTATCAATAAAATTCACATTATAAGTTTTTCCATATAAATTCTTTACAAATGCTTGAATCTCTTTATGATAATTTAAATCTCTAAAAATATGTGATATCTCAACCTTAAAATAAATATTTATTGTATTATTACTTACCTCATACTCTGTATTCTTTATTGCTCCTCTTAAAAATGGATGCTTAACAGAAAGTAATAACATTATATTTTTTATTTCTTCTTCTATAGGTTTCTTTTCCACCTCTTTTGTGTATTTTATAACTATTTTAGAGTCATTAAGTCCGAACCTCTTCTTTAAAAAATCATTAAAATCCTCTATCTCCTTTATATCAAGATAATTGTCCGAACGGATGTCAAGCACTAAGGTTTTAGTTTTTTTTCTTAATGTAACATTTTCTACAAAAGCATTAATAATATTACTATCTGCAGAAAAATCACTAAAAATTTCACTTACTCTTTTCATCTTTCTCTTAAACCTTCCTTAAAAGATTCTTCATATTATTTTATTATATACCTATACACCATAATTTGTAATTATGTAAACATACCTATATTTATAGCTAAACTTTAAACATCCTCAAATATCTTTATTTTATTTGATTTTACATATTTTATACAAAAAATATGTCTGCAACATCTCTGCCACAGACATATTTACATTTAAACAAATCACTTTTTTCCTAGACAAAGTCACTTATAGATATTAAAGAAGTTAAAAATTTACCTCTATTCAGTGAACTAAATCCCTCTATATGCTTCTTTGTAAAGTTCTAAAATTTCTTCTCTTACACAAGGTCTTGGATTTCCACCAGTACAAACATCAGCCATTGCAGCATCTGTTAAAGCTTCTAAATCTTCTTCCTTAACTCCAATTTCCTTTAATGTTTGAGGTATATTACAATCTTTTGATAATTGAATAACTGCATTTATAGCTGCTTCTCTATATTCTTCTTGAGTCATTTCATCAACGCCAGCTACGTTCATAACTCTAGCTATTTCTCTAAATTTTTCTCCTGTATAATCTTTGTTATATCTCATTACATATGGCAATAACACTGCATTTGCTACTCCATGAGGTGTATCATAAAAAGCACTTAATGGATGAGCCATACCATGAACAACTCCTAATCCAACATTTGAGAATGCCATACCAGTCATATATTGACCTAAAGCCATATCTTCTCTTCCTTTTGGATCATTTTCAACTGCCGCTCTTAAGCTTCTTGCTATTATTTCTATTGCCTTTAAATTTAATGTATCTGCTAATTCCCATGCACCTAAAGTAGTATAACCTTCAATAGCATGAGTTAAAGCATCTAATCCTGTGCTTGCTGTTAATCCTTTTGGCATGCTACTCATCATATCTGGATCAACTACTGCAACTACAGGTATATCATGTGGGTCAACACATACGAACTTTCTTCTCTTTTCTTCATCAGTTATAACATAGTTTATAGTAGTTTCAGCTGCTGTTCCCGCTGTTGTTGCTACAGCTATAACTGGTACACTCTTATTTTGAGTTGGTGCTACACCTTCTAAAGACTTAACATCAGCAAATTCTGGATTATTTATTATTATCCCTATAGCTTTTGCAGTATCTTGAGGAGATCCACCCCCAATTGCTATCATATAATCTGCTCCACTTTCCTTAAATCTTTCAACACCATTCTGAACAACTTTTACACTTGGATTAGCTTTTACTTCATCATAGATATCATAAACTAATTCATTTTTATCTAATAAGTTAGTTACCTTCTTAACAACATTAAATCTAACTAAATCTGAATCAGTTACTATTAAAGCTTTCTTAAACCCTCTAGCTTTAACCTCATCAACTATTCCATTTATTGCACCACTTCCATGATAGCTTGTCTCGTTTAACACAAACTTTTTCATTTTATAACCTCCTCATATTTATTCGCCCTATTATTTGTAAATATTTTACATATAAATTATATATCTATTTTCTTAACAAAACAACAATATAGCTAATATATTATCATTCATCATTACATTATTTTTAAATCTATATCAATTACTCTTAAATAATAAATCATGTAAATTTAACTTCAAATTATTCTTTATTTACCCTTAATAATAAAAATAAAAGTGGCAGGTTAATAATGAATTTTTTCACTATTAATCTGCCACTTATCACTTGTAACTAAAAATTATATCTCTTGATTATAACTCTATAATTTAATGACTATTATATCTGTTAATCTCAGCTTCCTTATCTTCTTCAAATTTACGTGCTTCACCTATAACTTCCATCTTACCTTCTTTTATAACATTAGTAATATTATTTACAAATTCAAAATGCTCTTTATTTAAATTTAAACTTTCAAAGTTATCTTGAAATTTACTAAAATAATTCATCTTATAATAAGGGAAGTACAATGATAATCCGCCTACTTCAGCCATAGTAGTAGTTTTTCCAGTATATTTAACTGAGTTATTTATAGCATCTATTACTTTTTGTGATGAATTTAAATTTATCATCTCTGCCAATCTTAATATATCTACATGGTCTGTTAAATTCTCTGCATAAGCTTCAACTTCACTTCTTATTAAAGATATTTTTTCAAAGCTACCATTTTCTAACTCTTCATTTATTTCACTTAATAATTTACATATTTCATTATAGGTAACTCTTATCTCAGTTAAATCTGTAATTGACAATACTGCATTTTCTGGAACTTCCCTGCGTGAGTTATGTTCTACAAAATCATCGATAATTATTTTTCCAAGTTCTACTGTATCTATAGATGTATTATTTGATAATTGATTTAGCCAATTAGTATAATACCACCCTGCAAAAGGTTCAATTTCAGCTGATGCAATTAAATAATCTGCAAAAGGTTCAAGAGTATAAGCTACCTCTACTGTAGACATAAAACACGCGTCAAAACCTATAAAATCAAAATATGTATTACTGTCATCCAAAGCTTTTGCTAAACTATAAACATCCATATTATCATTTTCAAAATTTTCATCATGTCCAAAACCTTCAAGTGTTCCAAAACCATGATTCCAAATTATCAAACCATATCTGTTAGCTGGATAGCTTTCTTTAGAGTAATTTATAAATTCTGTTAGGGTACTTGATTCCGCCATATTCTTTAACCCTAAATCATCATTTACTAATTGTAACTCTCCATTTTCAACTGAAAATATTTGTGATCTTTCTTCACTAATTTGATCATTAGTCCAATCTACACATCCACCTGTTTGAATTAATACATTTACATTTTCACTTATATCTGCAGATAAAATCTCATTTATATCAACACTTGCTGTACCATATTCAGATTCTAAATCTGATCCACACATGTATATCATTAAAGTAACAACGTCTTCATTATTCCCTTTAATATTTGTTCTGTAATCTCTTTTTAAGTTTTCAACTACGCTTTCTTCAACTTCAACAATTTCATTTATTTCATTAACATCATCTTCTATTTGAACAACGGCATTTTCCTCTGATGTACTTTTACTATTTGTACACATAGTAAACATAAAAACAGTTAAAATACTAATTACTATTATTTCTATATATCTATATATCTTTTTCATAAATATCCCCTTAAATTTTAACTACTATAAAATTATATCATAACTTATATAAATCATCTCATAATTTCTAAAAATTGATTATAATAAAATTGTTTAATATTTATATGTAGTACCAAAATATTCATTTATTATATGATATACTTGAAAAAAACTTAAAAGGAGATGATTTTATGACAAAAGAAAATATTAGTATTATCATTTCACCAGCAAAAAAAATGAATATATGTGATGATGATTTATCACCAACTTCTATACCATGCTTTATTGATAAAACACAAATTCTTTATGATACTTTAAAAAGTTTTTCTTATGAAAATTTAAAACAATTACTAGCTTGTAATGATCAAATTGCTGAACTTAACTATGATAGATATTTACATATGGATTTAACTAAAGGTTTTACCCCCTGTATACTTTCATACGAAGGTATTCAATATAAGTATATGTCACCTAATTCTTTTTCCAACAAAGAATTTGAGTATATAAATAAGCATTTAAAAATACTCTCTGGATTTTATGGTGTATTAAAACCTTTTGATGGAGTAACTCCTTATAGATTAGAAATGCAGGCCAAGCTTAAAACAAACAACTTTAAAGACCTTTACGATTTTTGGGGTGACAACATATATAAAGAAGTACGTAAAGATAGTGATATAATCTTAAATCTAGCTTCCAAAGAATATAGCAAAACAATTGAAAAGTACTTAACTCCAGAAGATAAATATATTACCTGTATATTTGGTTCTTTAAAAGACTCTAAAATCAAAGTTAAAGCCACTGAAGCGAAAATGGCTCGAGGTCTTATGGTTAGATATTTAGCTACAAATAATATACATAATATTGATGATATAAAAAACTTTTCTGATTTATCATTTAAATACTCAGAAAAACATTCATCGGAAAATGAATTTGTATTTTTAAAATAAATAATTTAGGGTAATCAAATTATAGTTTCTCCAAAGGTTTATCATGATAGTTCCTTGCAGCTCAATTCATTACTCTTACTTTATGTAGTTTTTTAGCAATTTAAGAAATGATTATGACATATCAGAAAATGATAAAATTAATAGTGTAAGAAACATAGAATGAGCTTTAGAACTTTAGCCAATATCGTTGTGAAAATGCGTTAAGAAATTTAAATGTTTGAGCTCGCGAGTTTTTAAATTTTAGCATTTTAACATAAGATAGTGGCTAAAAGTTCTTAGCGAGTGGGTTAGTTTCTGTAGCTATTAATTTTATTATTTTCTACGTCATATTAATTCGCACTTTATTTCTTAAGTTCCACAATAAGTTTTATATGGAACTGTACTTTCTTTAGGTAATGATATATATTCCTCTTTATCTTCACTATAATCATATGGAGTTTTAAGAACCTCTAAAAGCTTATCCATGACCGTATAATCTGAATTCTTAACAGCAGCTTCTAAGGCCTCTTCAACTCTATGATTTCTTGGGATAATTGATGGATTATTACTTTTCATAAGTTTATATACTTCTTCTTTAGTTTTATCTTGTCTTGTAAGCCTTTGTTGCCATCTTTCATGCCATCTATCAAATTCTTCTTTTCCTACCATACCAGTGTCTTCTACTTTATTCATAGTTAACGCTCTAAATGTATTTGTGAAATCTGCTTTATTTTTCTCCATAATGGTTAAAAGTTCATTTATTAAGGCTTCATCTTCAACTTCTTCATTAAATAATCCCAATTTACCTCTCATTCCTGCTAACCATTTTTTCTTGAAGATTTTAGGATATTCAGATATAGTTTCTTGAGCTATATTAATAGCTTCATCCTTATCGTCACTTAATAATGGTAGTAAACTTTCAGCAAACCTTGCAAGATTCCAAGCTCCTATATTAGGTTGATTTCCATAAGCATAACGTCCACTTCTATCTATTGAACTAAATACGGTACTAGGATTATATATATCCATAAATGCACAAGGTCCATAATCGATGGTTTCTCCACTAATAGTCACATTATCTGTATTCATAACACCATGAATAAATCCTACTAATTGCCACTTAGATATTAAGTCAGCTTGCTTTTCTATTACTTCCTTAAGGAATTTAAGATACTTATTTTCTTCATTAACTAACTCTTTATAATGCCTTTCAATAGTATAATCTGCTAAAGCTCGTAAATCTTCAATTGATCCATAGCTTGCTATATATTGAAAAGTTCCAACTCTTATATGACTAGAAGCTATACGTGTTAATACTGCTCCTGGCAATAATCTTTCCCTAATAACTGTCTCACCTGTTTCGACTACTGCTAAACTACGAGTAGTTGGAATTCCAAGCCCATGCATAGCTTCGCTTATAATAAACTCTCTAAGCATAGGTCCTAATGAAGCTTTTCCATCTCCACCTCTAGAGTATGGTGTCTCACCTGAACCTTTTAGCTGAATATCTAATCTTTCATTTTTAGGTGTTATAAATTCTCCTAGCAGTACAGCTCTTCCATCACCTAACATTGTAAAATATCCAAATTGATGTCCTGCATAAGCTTGAGCTATAGGCGTTGTCCCTTCTAAAACTTTATTTCCTGAAAGTATTTCCACACCTTCTGAACTTTCTAAATATTTTACGTCTAATCCTAATTCTTCTGCTAGTGAATAATTAAAAGCAACAAGCTTAGGTTTAGGCACATGACTTGGTTTTTGCTTACTATAAAAAACTTCAGGTAATTTTATATATGTATTTTCTAATTTAATTTTTCTCATCTCCTTCAAAATTATAAATAGTAACTCTTCACATACTTAAGTTGCCCATGGTTATAATTTTTATATTAGTTTTTATAAAATTATATATTATTATAATCATTATTAAAAGATAGTTATTATTATAAAATACTTTCTTAATCTCTATATTTATTAACTCACTTATACTTTCAACCTGAAATAATAAGGACCACCAAATAATATTGGTAGCCCAAATCTTTATTTGAACATTCCCCTACTTATCTTATATCTCCTAATTAATCACTCCATATAGTAGGGTCTTCATAGTAATTTATACCTTCATTAAACATTCTTTCGCCTTGTTTTTCTAATCTAACCTTATATTCATTCCAATCTCTATTTTCCTTAGGTGTCCATCCTATCTCTGCATAACCTAATAGCCTTGGATATATCATATAATCCATTTGGTCTTGAGTTGAAATTGTTTCAGTCCATAATGGTGCTTCTATACCTAATACTAAATCTTTTGGTGCAAAATCAGTAGGATCCCAATTATATGCAGTTTCTACTGGAATATATCCTGCCCAATCTAATCCATATGGAGTACTCTCATTATATTTCATATCTAAATAAGTTTTACCTGCTATTGAGATTATCATTTTCATATCCTTTTTTCTAGCCTCTTCATTAGAGTCCTTCCAATTTTGTAATATTACACTTGAATTTATTTCTGGAGATGTATCTATTGGATCCCATCCTATAGGAGTCTTTCCATACTTCTCAGCTATTTTAGCTACTCTTCCTACAAAATAGTTATAATCTGCTTTTGGAGTTGCCTCTGCTTCATCTCCTCCTATATGAAAATATTTTGATGGTGATATTGCTGAAACCTCTTTAATTACATCATCTATAAATTCATAAGTTTTTTCGCTATGGGTCATAAAAGTGCTAAATCCCACTTCTATTCCTGTATATAATGGCTTCTTCTCTCCATCTGGATTTAAAAATCCATAAGATGCCAATGCTGCATTGCTATGTCCAGGCATATCAAACTCAGGAATTATTTCTACATATCTTTCTTGAGCATATTCAACTATTTCTTTAAATTGCTCTTGAGTATAATATCCACCAGGGCCTCCACCCACTTCAGTACTACCACCTATTAAGGTTAAATCTGGATACTTCTTAATTTCCAAACGCCACCCTTGATCATCACTAAGATGTAAATGAACTCTATTTATTTTATATTGAGCAGCTAAATCTATTTGACGCTTTACTTCCTCTTCAGTGAAAAAATGTCTTGCTACATCAATCATCAATCCTCTATAACTATATTCTGGTTTATCCTCTATAGTTGCCACAGGAACTATCCATCTGACATTATCAACAACTGCATTGCCTTCAATATATGCTGGTAATAACTGTCTTAACGTTTGAACTCCTCTTGAAAGCCCTTCTGGTTTAAATGCAATAATCTTAACTCCTTCATCATTTATTATCATCTGATACCCTTCATTACCTTGAGATTCCTCTCCACCTACTGTAGTCAAATAAATATTACCTTGAGGTGGATTATCCCCTTTAATAATATTTAATTCAAACCCTGTTGCTGGTTGTAATTTTTCCTTTAGAAACTCTGCAACTTTATTAATTTCTTTTGTTTCTTTTTCATTTTTACCATTAATATAAATAGAAGTATCTTTAGTTATGTTAAATTCACCAACACCTTCTTCATAACTTAATGGCTTTGGTATAATACTATTACTATTATTCTCTTCTGATTTTACCTCTTTATAATTATTAGCAATTACTATTAAAAAGGTTATTATACCTGCTAATGTTATACTAAATATATTTTTTTTGCTCCACTTCTTATTAAATGTATTCCTCATTTGTTCACCATCCTATACATCAATAAATTTTCATAATAATAAAGCTTATTGTTATTTTATAACCAATAATTATTTTCTATACTTTTGTTATATTAATTTGTTATACAATATTTTTACTATCCTAAAAAGAAAAGTGCTTACCTGAAAACTTTCTAAGTATATAGAAATAAAAAAAATCCCCAGAAGTAAAAACTAAAGGGGTAAAATCTCTACAGTTGCCATAATTTCTAATAATTATTATATATATTAAATTTCTTATGATTCTGTATTAATCTCTAAATTAACTTTTAAGAAGAATGTATCTTTATAACGCATTTTCCAATATATTTATTGCAGCAACTATTAGTATCATTTAAATCATTATCTTCTTTGTTTAACTTCTTGCGACATTTAATAATTCCGACACAATTTATACCTATAAGCTTAATCCTATATTTTACCACATCCTTACAAATAGGAACATCAATAACTATATTGTTGAAAAATACATTATAATTAATACACCTATAAGGTGGTATCCTATTATTAATTGCACAAAATTTTTTGTTTAATATCGCAACATTAACAAACCCATCTCCATCGCCAAAGTCTGCTTGTAACTGCAATACAACAAAATACCTACAACAATTAATTAGTTTGCAAAACTTTACTACAAAACTTACAAGGCTACAATTACTGTTTACATTTATTTCTGCAATATTCCCTAAATCCTTATTGGAACATATTATTTCATCCATCTTTATCACCTTAATAATTAATACTATTAATTAAATAAATACCTTTCATTTAATAATAGGGATATCTCAATAACGATATCCCATTATAATATTTAAAAATAATTAATTATTTAATTAATCATCAAAATCTGGGCATTGAAGATAATTTCCAAATACTTCAAAACTAAAAGTTCCATTAAAACAATAAGGAACCCATACTACTACATCTTCGAATGGAATGGTAACGTCATCATAACAACCAGAATCAGCTTCATCTACATACTCATCTACATCAATAGATTTTCCTGCTATTCCAACTAATGATGTTGTACCACCATTTGGTGTAAAATATATTCTTACAAATATACCAAATCTAGAATCTACACAAACATTATTTAATGTTACATTAAAGTCAATTAATGATACTTGTGTATCAGGAGTAATTGTTCCTGCATCATATACAACACTTGTATCACAAGGGCAAGTATTACAGTTAATTGTAGCAGCTACTTCCTTAATAATTAAATCCATATTTTTATCCTCCGTCATAAAAAATATATTTTTCATATACTACAAACTATTAATCCATTTACATTTTTGTTACACATCGTAATAATATTTATTATATTTTTTACAATTATTTTTAATTATTAGTTACTTACAAAAAGTTCAGTATGAAATTCTTCTTCTAGAAAAATCAAATTATCTTTTTTCCATTACAATATATTCCCCTTTGTAATCATCACTTTTAACAGAAATCTCTCGATTTATCCTATGAGCATAAACATCTAAACTTTCCTATATAAGAAAAGAAGCGTATTTATAGTTTTATCCATAAATACGCTAATATTTTAAATTCATTTGTAATTATGCTACTTTAAGATTTTTATATTAAATCTAAACTCTCAAAACATTTTTCTTACTTCTTTTATTACTTTCAACAAATATTATATAAACTAATATTATCAACGTAATTAATTCAGCTAATGGTAATGATAAGAAAACTCCAGTAACTCCAATAAAAGGTGGTAAAATTAATGTAAATAAAAATTGAAACACAAATCCTCTTCCTATAGAAATTATATTTGCATATACATTTTTACCTATAGCTTGAAAATATCCACTCATTGTAAAAATTGTTCCTATTATAGGACTTCCAATGCAATAAATCAATATCTTATCATAAGCAAAATCTAAGCTTTCACTACCTATTCCAAATATAGAAATCATCTCTCTACCATAAAATACTATACTAGTATAAACAAGAACTCCTCCAATAACACAAATAACGATAGTTATGTATAATAATTTTTTCATTCGCTCTAATTTATTTGCACCATAATGATATCCTATTAAAGGTTGTAATCCTTGAGCAATTCCCATACATGTATTTACTAGAAAACAATTTATATATGTTGCAACAGTATAAATTGCTACATCAACTGTATTTCCATAAGCAAACATAGTCCTATTTTGTACTAAAAGTATAATTCCATAAGATAGTTGTACTGCAAAACTTACAAACCCTATCTTTAATATTTTCTTTAAATTTCTTAAATCTATTTTAAAATATTCTTTTTTAATTTTTATATTTGATTTTCCCTTTAAGAAATGTAATAAAGATATCACCATTGATATAAAAATACTTGCACTAGTTGCTAAAGCTGCACCTTTTACTCCATATCCAAGCTTCATAACAAATAGCCAATCTAATATTATATTAGCAATTGCACCTACCCCAATCATTATCATTGATAAATCAGGTCTTCCCCCAGTTCTTACAATAGGATTTAATGCTGTTGAAAATATATACGGTATAGAAATAATGAAAATTATTGTATAATAATCTCTTGCATAACCTATTGTATCTGCCGTAGCACCCAACATTTTTATTATAGGCTCTCTAAATATAAGCCCTAAAATCATTACTATACTTCCAATTATAATAATTGACTTAATAGCTGTACCTAAGCATTTTTCAGCTTTTTCTTTATGTCCTCTTCCCATATGAATAGCTATAATACTACTTGTCCCAATTCCTATCATTAAGCCAATACCTACAACTAAAGTTACAGCAGGCCAAGCAATATTTACTCCTGCAAGTCCAGCTTCTCCAACTCCTTGTCCTACAAAAATACCATCAACCATTGTATATATAGTATTTAATACAATTCCAACCATAGAAGCTACTACAAACTTTGACCATACCTTAAATATATTCATATTTAAAACTTCATTTATATCCATTTTTTCTCCTTTGCATGTATATAATATTAAAGCATTTACTTTAATTATTAACTTTTTTCCTTTAAATCCTCGCCTATTATATCACTATATTTATAAAATTTGTATACATATTTTTATCAATAAAAAAAGCTATATTTTCTTAGGAATATACTTATAAAATTTAAGCAAACTATAAATATATTATTTAAGGAGGTTTTGTAAAATGAAAAATATTAAACTCATTTCAGCTTTATTAGTAGCTATGCTTTTATTAACATTTGTAAGTTGTGGCAATAATACAGCTAAAAATAACTCTAATAGCAATTCACAAAATACTACTGAAAATACTTCTACTACTCCAACAACTAAAGAAGAGTATCAAAACTATTTAACAGAAAGATACAACTATTACTTTGGTGATTCTAATTTATATGATAATTATGATATATATGCAGAAGATTTTACTTTTAATGGAACAAATGAAGAATTCCTAACTGTCTATAATAATTCTTATGTTGAATTAAAAGCAAACTTAGAAAACTTTAAAGCTGATTTAAACAACTTTGTGAAAAAAGGAACTCCAGAAGTTGATAAGCTAAATGCAGAAGTTATTACAGATATAGATAAAGCTATCCTTTCTGTTGATGATTATACTTCAGGATTTGCAGAAAAAACTAAGGATTATGCAACTTTAGGCAAAGATGAAGTTGTTAAAGGTCTTAGAACTATAGGAAAATCTTCTCATGATGCTATGGATGATTTAAAGAACTTAATTGATGATGCAAAAGAAAAATTAGGAATAAGCTAATATTTTAATATAATATGTCTTAAATATATTTTCTCATATATATGCAAAAAAGACTGTTTCAAAATTAATCTATATAACTTTGAAACAGTCTTTATTTTTATTTTATAGTAACCCTTTTACCATTGGATTAATTTTAGATCTATCAAACTTACCAGCTATCATAGGCATTATTTCTTTCATAATTTTCCCCATATCCTTAGCTGTGTAATTTCCATTAGCTATTATTTCTTTTAACATTTCAGTAACTTCTTCTTCAGATAATTGCTTTGGAAGGTATGGTGTTAAAACTTCTAACGCAAAATTTCCTTCTTGAATTTTTTCTTCATTATTTGCTTGTTTCGCATACTCTAAAGCTTCTTTAGTTTGTTTTATACTCTTCTCAATTATTTTAATAACATTTTCATCTGAAATATCTTCCCTATTATTAACTTCATAAGCTTTAATTTCAGCACTAACCATTCTTAAAACACTTACTCTTGCCTTATCTCTTGCTTTCATTGCTGCTATTTCATCTTTTTTTAATTGTTCTTTTAACATACTATTTAATCTCCTATTCTATATATTAAATTGATATTTAAATACTACTCTTCCTTGTTTATTATTATATACCAATATAATGAAATAATAAACTTCTGATTATAATAATATTATTTTCTAATTATAATAATATAAAATCCGCAATTTTTACATTACGGATTTATATCTAAAGCTAATATTTTATTTGTTTTCCATATCAATTAACTGCTTTTGTATATATAATTTATGAGCAACTGCCATAACTGTAGATCTTACCATTTCACTTTCTCGTGTAGTTACTGATGCAGAACTAGGATAAGAAAAATCTCTAGTAAAAAAGATAGCCTCTATAGCCTTTTCTACTTCTGTACAGAAATAATCATATGCAGTGTCTATAGGACAACTCTCTATTTGTAAATTTATAAGATTACATATATCTTGTAAACTAAATACCTGCTTTAATATACAAACTACAATTAAATATGCTAGATGCTTCTCATTATATTTTTTATCCTTTGGAGGTGATACCACCTTCTGCTTAACATAATTATTAAGCATAGTTGGTGTTAACACTTTTTCATTTGTACTAACATTTATTGATTTAGCCACATCTTCTAAATATGTAATTACCTGATCTTTATATAAAGGAACACGTGGTAACTCATTGAATCTTGGCAAATGAAATTTAGAACCTTCCATTAGTCCCTCCTAAACTTTTCTATTTTAATACTTCATGTTTTCTAATATATTGAATTGCTACACACCCTGGACCACCTTGTGTTGTGAATGCAGGTCCTAAAAGTTTAACTTCAATATCAGCATTTTCTATATTCCCTAGAATAATCTTTTTTGCTTCTTCTGCTAGCTCTTCTTTGCAAGCATGTGTTATGTAAATTTTGCAATCTGAATCAACTTTATCTTCTATCATTTCTTCGCAAATTCTTTGTATTGCTCTTTTAAAAGTACGCTTAGTAGTAAATTTAACTAAAGATTTTTTATCTTCTGCAAGAGTCATTACAGGAACAAGTTTGATTAATCCACCAATCTTACCTACTAATGGTGATAATCTTCCACCTCTAACTAAATAATCAAAGTCATTAGGTATTAAAAATGATTTTGACTTATCTAGAGTTTCATTTATCTCTGAAACTATTTTCTTAGCTTCTATTCCATTTTGAGCTAAAGTCGTAGCTAAATCAACTAAATATCTTTGAGGCCCACATAAAGTTTGCGAATTTATTACATGAATACGTTCTGGATTTTCATCCATATTTCTTGCCATGCATGCTGAATTATATGTACCTGATAATCCATCAGCCATTGAAATATTAATTATCTCATCTTGCGGATATTTACTATATATTTCTAACACTTCTCCTATTGATGGTTGAGAAGATGATGGTATATGTCCTTCATTAATTATATCTATGAATTCTTCAGTCTGAATATCTTCATATTCTTTATATGTATTATTATTAATAGTTACTGAAAGTGGAGCAATTTCAATCCCTTTAGCTTGTCCATCTTTTTTTGAGTAAAGTGATGATGAGTCTGATACTATTCTAATCATAAATTCTTTCTCCATTCATTTTATATTATATTCTAAGTAATTTTGTCTATCAATCTAATTCATCTAGTTTTAAAAACTATTTGTTTTAGATTACCACCCTAAAACCATTTTGTCAATAACCTTTACATTTTCTTCACGCTTTCTCCATATAAGTTTTAAAATAATTTTTCTTATTATTAATTTTTACTTTAATTACTATATAGAATGGAAATAATAAATAATAAATATTAAATATTAAATTTAATTTAGAGGTGATTATATTGAGAGTACGAAAAAACTTAAATTCTACAGTTGCTATAACTCAAAATTCTAATGAATCTTTAGCTATAAAAGAAGGCTTAAACCTTCTTAATATTTCTTCCATGATAAAAAATGATGATGTTGTTGTAATAACTCCTAATTTTGTTAATAAAGGCGGTGTTGGATATGGTGATGTAGTTGGTCCTGAAAGCTTAAGAGAACTAATAAAAATCGTTAAGTCTTGCAACCCTAAAAAAGTTGTAGTTGCAACAGCATCTGCTGAAAAAAATATTGAATCCGTAATGAACGATATAGGTTATACAGATGTTATAAAATCAGAAAATGTAGAATTCATCAACTTAAACTATGGACCTTTTATAAGTGTTCCATTAAATCATAGCGGTCCGACTTCAACATCATTAAATAAGCTATACGAAGAAATGACCTTTCTAATTTCCTTTACACAACTTAAAATTCATGAAGAAGCTACTATGTCTGCATCTATAAAAAATATAGCTATGGGATGGCCATCTTGTGAAGAACATGGTTATCCTAAGAAAAACTTAGGAATCCATAAAGATTTACATGGCTTTATAACTGCTATGCTTGAAAAGTTCACTATAGATTTATCGATAGTTAGTGCAAATCCTGCAATGATAGGAACTGGTCCTCATAATGGAATTGGAAATCATACTGGAATTGTTCTATGTGGCACTGACCCTGTTGCTACAGATACTATTGGTGCTAGGTTATTAGGTTTTAAGCCTCAAGCTATAAATTATTTATACTCATCTATAAATAAAGGTCTAGGGTGTGGCGAAGTTACTCTTGAAAGTAATTCCCCTATAAAAATCTTAGGAATGAATTTACTTGATGCAGAAAAACATTTTAATAAATGTGCTTATGGAAAAGAATTTTCTGTTGATAAATAAAATAATTAATACAAAAATAGCAATAGACGTAATGTATCTATTGCTATTTTATATTAATTATATTTTATAGTTCTTCACCATTTGTAGCTATTACATTTTTATACCAGTAGAAACTCTTCTTTCTTGATCTATTTAAAGTACCAGTTCCATCATTATTCTTATCAACATAGATGAATCCATATCTCTTCTTCATTTCACCAGTACCAGCTGATACAAGGTCAATACATCCCCATGGAGTATATCCCCATAATTCAACACCATCAGCAATAGCTTCCTTCATTTGCTCGATATGAGCTTTTAAGTAATTAATTCTGTAATCATCATTTATTGATCCATCAGCTTCAACTGTATCAACAGCTCCTAATCCATTTTCAACAATCATCATTGGAATTTGGTATCTGTTATAAATTTGATTTAAAGTAGTTCTTAAACCTACAGGGTCAATTTGCCATCCCCAATCACTTGCTTCTAAGTAAGGATTCTTTAATCCCATTGAAAGATTTCCCCCAGTAGTTTCAACATTTGGATCCTTACTTACACAGTTAGTCATATAGTAGCTAAATGTATAGAAATCAACACATCCATTTTTAAGAGTTTCTAAGTCCTCTTCTTCCATCTTGATTTCAATGTTATTTTCTCTGAAGTAACGCTTAGCAAATCCTGAGTATGCCCCTCTAACTTGAACATCACCACATAAGAAGTTAGAGAACTCTTCGCTTTGTTGAGCTAATAATACATCTTCTGGATTACAAGTATATGGATATTGCTTACCGTAAGCTATCATACACCCAATTTTAAAATCTGGGTTTATGGAATGTCCTAATTGAACTGCTTTAGCACTTGCAACAAATTGGTGATGTAAAGCTTGGAAACATTCTTGCTTATGTCCTGCTGCTTCTGGACCAAACTTTAATTCTCTTATATCATCAAACATTACTCCAGCACCCATAAATGCAGCAGCTGCACCGTGAGTTAATATGTTAATTTCATTAAATGTTAACCAGTACTTAACTGTATCTTTATATCTGTTAAATATAGTTTCACAATATCTTAAATAACAATCTATAGTTCTTCTATCTTCCCATGCATTCCATTTCTTTGTTAAACCAAATGGTGTTTCATAGTGAGAAATAGTTACTAATGGTTCTATATTATATTTCTTTAATTCAGCAAAAACATCATCATAGAATTTTAAACCTTCTTCATTTGGTTCTAATTCATCACCGTTAGGGAATATTCTTGTCCAGTTCATAGACATTCTAAAAGTTTTGAATCCCATTTCTGCAAAAAGAGCTATATCTTCCTTATATCTATGATAAAAATCGATTGCCTCATGGCTTGGATAATAAGTTCCTTCTTCTAATTCAGGAGTAATTCTTCTTGCTACAGTGTGAGTTCCACCTGTCATAACATCAGATGTACTTAACCCCTTTCCACCTTCTCTATATCCACCTTCAAATTGGTTAGCTGCAGTAGCTCCACCCCATAAGAAATTTTCTGGGAATTTAATATTACTCATAAGTACCCTCCATTATTCTAATTTTATTCTTAAAATATTTCATTTTCTTCTTTGAGTAAATTATAAATCACCTTTTGAACATTAGTCAATTTATTTCGTTCATATAATGACCAGTTTTCATTTTTTGAAAATTATCTTTCTTTATTTATTTCATTAATTTATAAAAAAATAAAGCCAGTTAAAACCGACTTTAAAAGTAATCTATATCTATCTTTTTAATTTTCTTCTATCAATAAGGTTTATATTATCAAAATTATATTTAATTAATCACAATATATAATATCAATTTTAGAATCTTCAAACTCAACCTCAGAATTTGTAATTACAGTAGCTTCTGAAAACTCTCCATAAGTATAAAATTTTCTCTTATTAAACTTTGATGTATCTGCAAGAACAAAACATTTCTCGGCAGAGCTAATCACAGCTCTTTTAACTTCTCCGTCACTAAGTAATTGTGTTGTAAATCCGCTTTTAGAATCTATTCCCATCGTTCCTAAAAATGCTATATCAAAATTCATCACATTTATCTTACTTGCTATGTCTTCACCTATAATTAAGTTTAGTTCTGGTTTTGCATATCCCCCTAATATATAAGTATTAATACCTTTTGCCATAAGCTTCTGAATATGTAGTATCCCATTAGTTACAACTGTTATATTCTTTGCATTTATATAATCTATCATATAATAACAAGTTGAGCCTGAATCTATAAATATTAC
Source organism: Clostridium sp. NSJ-145 (assembly GCF_021044725.1). Lineage (NCBI taxonomy): Bacteria > Bacillati > Bacillota > Clostridia > Eubacteriales > Clostridiaceae > Clostridium > Clostridium sp. NSJ-145. Next base: position 221,325 of record NZ_JAJNOS010000002.1, on the reverse strand, counting down.
ATCATTATCTTTAATAAGCTTCGCTGCTACTTTAGCTATTTCTATCTTTTCTTCTTTTTTATATTTGAATATTTCTGATAAACTTACCCATTCAAGATTATCATCATTTTTTTCAATAATCTCTGCTCCCCCACGAGTTCTCTTTATATGACCTCTATCCTCCATTGCTATCAAGTCACGCCTTAATGTCGATCTAGAAATCTCAAACTTCTCCATCATTTCTTCAACAGTAGCAAATTTTTTAACCTTTAAATATTCTAATATTTCTATCCATCTATCTATAAGCACCACATCAATCACCTATATACCATTATTTTTAAAATTATTCATTATATGAACAAATATTAACACTTGTTAATTTTTATGTCAACAAATTTAACAAGTGTTAAACTACTCTATCGATTTATTTATCCTAATTTTCACTATTATCTTTATATGACAAAATTGTACTTAAGAATATTGTTAAACATATTACACTAGTTATAGATATAATTATACTTATAATTTTCGCTCCTATAGTCAACGGAGTTATATCTCCATATCCTATAGTTGTAAAAGTAATTACAGTATAATAAAATAAATCAAATGCATTTGGAGAATTACTAAAAGCACCTGGCTCTGCTCCATTTATAAAACATACTCCTAAGAATAAATTGAGAACTATTAACCCAACCATAAGTATTGCTGCAACTATAATCCTACTATAAGAAGTTTCTTCTTCATGCTTACTTTTTATATTATAAGGATTTCTTATAAGTTGTATAAGTACCTTCATATTTAACACATAAGATACTGTAATCCCTATTAACCCTAATACATATGTACTCTCAAATTCTTCTGGTGATAATAATAAGGCAGTAAAATAAGTACTTATAATAAAATAACTTAGAAGTAAATCCACTTTAACATTCTTATTTTCCACGCCATATATAAACTTATGGATTTTAATTGTAATAAGCAATATATATCCCATAAAATAATGTATTACTATTAATGATACTATAATAATCCCTATTTTTATTAGTAAATCCACTGTGCTTGTCATGTAAGTATCCATATATCTAATTACACTTGTAGAAATAGATATTGCTATAAATATCTCTGCTGCTATTATTAATATTATCTGAACACTTCTTCTTAATTTAGACTTTTCCTTAAACAACTGAATATAGGTAGTATTTATTTCTTTCATTATTTTATTTAAAACTGTAAAAATTCTCTTATTATTTTTTGCATTTCTAACCCCAATTACTACTAAAAGTAAAAACGTCGAAATGACTATAAATAATTTCCCCATTATTTCACCTACTTTAAAAGTATCTTAAATCTATATTATTAAAAAATATTTTTTAATCTATACCGGCAATTCTATAATAAAGGAACTTCCTTCTCCAACTTTGCTTTCTACATAAATTGTACCTTTATGTAAAGTTACTATCTGCTTTGTTATTGTAAGTCCTAAACCACTTCCTCCTTTTACCTCTGCATCAGAATCAACAACTTGGTCAAATCTATTAAATATTAAATCTTTGAACTCATCTGGTATGCCTATTCCTGTATCCTTAACTACTATTCTAACCTTTTCATTCAAATCCTCAATTAATACTATAATCTCTCCACCTTCTGGTGTAAATTTTGTAGCATTACTAATAAGATTTAGTATACATCTTTCAATATCTTCACCATCACATCTTATAATTTTCTCCTCAACTTCTGGATCTATTATAAGACTTATTCCTTTCTCCTCAATATACTCCTTCATACTTAGTGCAGCTTCTTCTACAAGATATACAATATCTACTTCTTCTTTTTCTATTTTATATTTACCATTCTCCATCTTAGAAATATCTATTAGATTATTAATCAAGCTTAAAAGTCTATTATTATTTTTTCTCATAATAGACATATAATAATCTAATTTACTTCTTTCAATATTACCAGATTTATTTAAAGTACTTATAAGCTGTTCTGTGGTATGTAAAACATTTAATGGAGTTCTTAACTCATGAGATAAATTTATAAAATAGCTATTTTTATCTCTCTCTAATTTAATAATCTTATCAAAAAGAGTTTTATTTATTTCCATCTCATCACGTAACTCTTTAGTTCTTCTATCAACTAGAGTATCTAATCTATTTAATTTATTTTTATGTAATTTTATCATTATTATAATTACAATAAGGTAAAAGGCTAATGCTGGATAACTAATTAAAAATGGCATTTTTATTTTGAAACTTAATTCATTACTCTCACTAACAATACCATTACTATTCATAGCTTTTATTTTAAAATTATATTTTCCAGGAGATAGTTCACTAAACAGTACTGTTGTCTTATCCATAGGCATCCAATCATCATCATTAAGACTATAATAATATCTTATATTTTTACTATTTTTATATTCTGGTAAAAAAACTTGAATACCTATATTATTTTGATCATGTGAAAATACTTTTCCATTAATATCTCTAACCTTTATTCCATTTACACGAAATTCATCAAAAACTACATTTTCACTATAATTATTTGATTTTATATCAGCAGGATAAAATGAATTCATTCCATTTATTCCTCCAAAGAAGAATTCTCCTGACTTTGATTTAAAATATGCTCCTCCATTAAATTCATTGCTTTGAAGGCCATCAGTTATATTAAAATTCATGAATTTTTGATTTAAAATATCAAATCTAGATAATCCATTATTAGTTGATAACCATAGATTATCTTCATCATCAATTAATATTCCATAAATAGTATCATTAGGTAATCCATCTTTTGTAGTATAATTAGTAAAGCTATTTGTCTTTTTATCTAGAACACTTAATCCTTCACTTGTTCCTATCCATATATTCCCTTTGCCATCTTCTACAATTGTCCTTACAACATTATCTATTAATGAATTCTTATTATTACTATCATACTTGTAGTTAGTAACCTCTTTAGTATATGGATCTATCTTAGTTAATCCTCCATTAACAAAGTTACCTATCCAATATATTCCTTCGCTATCTTGAAAAATATAACCACTATAGTAGTCATCTGTTTCAGCATTTTCTAATATATAAGTTACATTTTCAATTTTATTTGTATCAATATTCATTACAAATATTCCATCGATAGTTCCTATCCAAAGATATCCTTTATCATCAACCCAAAGATTTCTAATATTTATAGTTTCTAAACCTTCTTCTTTTTTTATTATTTTTATACTTTTATTATCTCTATCTATTATATTTAGTCCATTATTTGTTGCCAGGAAAATATAATTCTTATAACCTTTTATAGCATTTACTCTATTTCCACTTATAATTTCATTATCTTCAAAACTAAGAGTTTTTATCTTTTTCCTATCGCCATCTAGAATATCAACTCCTTTTGTATGAGTACCTACCCATAAATAGCCATCACTATCTTCATAAATACTTTGAATCATGTTCTCACTAATAGTTGTGCTATCAAAAGGATCATTTTTATAATGAACAATGCTATTAGATGAATCAAACACACTCACTCCAGCATAAGTTCCAGCCCATAGCATTCCAGTCCTATCCTCTATAATTGTAAATACAGTGTCATTAACTAAACTTCTATTATCATAGACCTTATTGTTATATAATATAAACTTATTATAATCATATTTAACTAAACCATTGCTACTACAAATCCATAGATCACCATTACTATCCTTATAAAAATCTCTTATATGTTCTCCTGGATATTTATCTAATCCCCATGAATCTTTATAATAGTTAGTAATCTCTCCAGTTTTTCTGTTTATTCTTGATGCACCTTTTGTAAATGTACCTAACCATATAAATCCATTATCATCACAATACACTTTATAAATACGATTTTCTGCTATGGAGTTTTTCGTATCATCATGATAATATCTGGTTATTTCACCAGTTTCTTTTGATATCATATTTAACCCATTGTCAGTTGCTAGCCAAATATTACCTTCACTATCTTCATCAATCGAATAAATCATTTGACTAGATAAACTATCATCATTAAAAATTCTTTTAAAAGAATCTGTTTTTTCATCGTAAAAATTTAATCCATTAGCTGTAGATACTAATATTTTCCCATTTCTCAAAATCAGTATTTCCCATATATTATAATGAGATAATCCTCCATTTTCTTCTCCCTGTGAATAATTCGTAATAGTTTCTTCATCGGAGCTAATCTTACTGATTCCATTTGCTGTTCCAACCCATATATTACCTTCAAAATCTTCCTTCAAATCAACTATATAATTATTAATAATACTTCTAGGATTACCTTTTTCATGGTTATATACCTTAAAATCATAACCATTATACCTATTTAATCCATTATTAGTACCAAACCAAATATATCCTTTTTTATCTTGTAAAATAGTTTCAACAGTAGCCTGTGATAATCCATCCTCTATAGTTATATTACTAAAACTTATACTATCATAAGCATCACATTTAACTCCTCCAAAACCCAAAATAAAAATAAATATAAATATAAGAGTCTTAGTAGCTTTAATTGATATCTTTTTCGTCATTTCTCTACTCTTTTCTACATTTTTTTAAAATAATTATACTATATAAAATATTAAATGTCATTATTTTGGAAACTTACTCTTTAATTTCACTTTTATTTATTGTAATATATTACATAGCTTATTAATGTATTTTTGGAATTATTATAAAGTAATATTCCTAATAACAAGTGCAAAACTAATAATATTAATACCACAAGTTCATGTAGGTGAAAAAATGAATTATATAATATTTGACTTAGAATTTAATCAACAACATCCTGATAATAAAACTACTGAAAAATCTCCCCTTATGTTCGAGATAATTCAAATAGGAGCTTTAAAATTGGACAGTAACTTTAACACAATTTCGACCTTCAATTCTTTTATTAAACCAACTGTTCATAAACTTATTCATCCTTACGTAGAAGAATTAACTAATATAAATTATGAGCAAATAAATTCAGCTAAATTTTTTATAGATGTTTACAAAGACTTTATCAATTTTATCGGAACAGAAGATGCAACTTTAGTTTTATGGGGAGTTAATGATATTAAAGAATTAATAAGAAACGCTAATTATTACAAATTATCTTCTGATGCTATTCCAAAAAAATATATAGATATTCAGTGTTACTTATCTAAAGCATTAAAATATTCAAAAGGTAGAAAAATTGGTTTAAAGGTAGCTACAGAACAGCTTGAAATACCTATAGAATCTGAATTTCACGATGCGTTTAATGATGCTTACTACACAGCTGAAGTCTTTAAAAAAATTTACAACAAAAGAATGAAACCTCAATTATATATTTACACTGATAATAAGAGAGAAAAACATACAAAAACTAGTATTGATACTTCAGCTTTAATAAATCAATTTGAAAAAATGTATAATAGAAATATTACTGATGAAGAAAAGGATATGATTAAATTAGCATATATGATGGGTAAAACTAATCAGTTTAACAAATAAATTTTATAATTTTTTTAAAAAAACACTTCCTTTTTCCAATATCTTGTAATATAATAATTAGCATAAAAAGCAAAGGCGCTTTGAACTAAAATAGTTCAAAGCGTCTTTTTATTTTATAAATTTAATAGCTATCACAATGGAGTGAATTTTACTTTGCATAGTCAGTAAAATTCACTCTATTTTTATAACAATAAAAAAGGGGGAATTATTTATGTATTCATCACTTGACACAATTTGGACTTTATTTGGGGCTGTATTAGTATTTTTCATGCAAGCAGGTTTTGCTATGGTTGAGACAGGCTTTACTAGAGCAAAAAATGCAGGAAATATAATCATGAAAAACTTAATGGATTTTGCTATTGGAACTGTAGTTTTTTGGTTTATTGGATTTGGCCTTATGTTTGCTGGAGATGGCCCATTAATAGGTAGTTTGGATTTATTTATTAGAGGGGATTATAGTTCTTCACTACCTACTTTTACATTTGTAATATTCCAAACTGTATTCTGTGCAACTGCAGCTACAATAGTTTCTGGAGCAATGGCAGAAAGAACAAAGTTCTCTGCTTACTGTATTTATAGTTTAATTATCAGTGCGCTTATATATCCTATTTCTGGACACTGGATCTGGGGTGGTGGATTCTTATCACAAATGGGATTTCATGATTTTGCTGGTTCCACTGCTGTTCATATGGTAGGTGGTATAGCTGCATTAGTTGGTGCTAAAATTCTTGGACCTCGTATAGGTAAATATTCTAAAGATGGGAAAGCTCATGCAATACCTGGCCATAGCCTTACACTAGGAGCTTTAGGAGTATTTATATTATGGTTCTGTTGGTTTGGATTTAATGGTTGTTCGACTGTTTCAATGACTGGAGATGCAATGCTTTTATCAGCAAGTAACATATTTATGACTACAAATATTGCTGCTGCTTCATCTACAATAGTTGTTATGATAGTTACTTGGATTAAATATAAAAAACCAGATGTTTCTATGACATTAAACGGTTCACTAGCTGGTCTTGTTGCTATAACAGCTGGCTGTGATATGGTATCTCCTAGTGGTGCATTCTTTATTGGAGTTATAGCTGGATTAGTCTTAACTTTTGCAGTGGAATTTATTGAGAAAAAACTTAAGATAGATGACCCTGTAGGAGCAATTTCTGTTCATGGTGTATGTGGCGCATTAGGAACAATTTTAACTGGTTTATTTGCTTTAGATGGTGGATTATTCTACGGTGGTGGATTTAAATTCTTAGGAACTCAAATTCTTGGTGTACTTTGTGTTATTCTTTGGGTTTTAGTTACAATGACAATAGTATTTCTAGTAATAAAGAAAACTGTTGGACTTCGTGTATCAGCTGAAGAAGAAATCTTAGGTCTTGATAAATTTGAACATGGTTTAGAAAGTAGTTATGCTGATTTTATGTTTGTTCCTACTACTACTACAGGTCTTTCTGTTCCTACTACTACTCCTATGAGCACTGTAGACACTATTCCCGTTGTATATAATGGTCCTACTGATGGAAGTAAGATGACTAAAGTTGTTGTAATAACTAACAAAGATAGATTTGATGCTTTAAAGTTAGCATTAGATAATCTTGGAATTACAGGTATGACTGTTACTAATGTACTAGGATACGGTATGCAAAAAGGTTCTACTAACTACTATAGAGGTACTCCTGTAGAAGTTACTTTATTACCTAAGCTTAAAGTTGAAATTGTAATATGTAAAATCCCAGTTGAAACACTAATAAATACTATTAAGAAGGCTTTATATACTGGTAAGATTGGTGATGGAAAAATTTTTGTTTATCCAGTAGAAAATGTAGTTAAAATAAGGACTAACGAAGAAGGATACGATGCTCTTCAAGACGAAGAATAAAAATAAATTGTTCGCGAAGCTCACAGGTGAAAGGTCGACTTCGTCGAAGTTAAAAGGCTACTATCGTAGCGGGGAAAAGTTAACTTATGTTAAAGCGAAAGGTACTAATGTAGACACTTTTCACTATTGCCATAAGCAATATTTTCACTGTCACGTCAGTGACATTTTCCCCTTTGACGAAGTCAAACTTTTCACCAAAGTGCTTCGCACTTTATTTACATACAAAACTCCATTAATATATCCTCTACAGAAACTCCATGATACTCTTTTTTTAATTTCTTAAATTTATCATTTATTTTCTGTTTAATACCTCCACAGAATTCAATTGTAAATGGCAAATAGTCATTAATTTCATTTATATACTCTTTTGAGAAGTATTCTTTATTATCAATGATTGCAAATAAAACCATATAGTTGCAATTATTTTTTATTAATTCTTTAAGCTCATTAGGATTTTTACATACAAAACATTTAGCATTATCTACTACATAAATAGTTAAATTTATAAGTTTATTAACTATTTTATCTAAATGATATTTCCCTGCAAGCTGAGACATTATTGTCATATGCTTCTTTTCTTTATCAGCTTTTATATCCTGTAAATCATCACCTAACTGCAATAGAAATCCATAGCCCCAAGCAAACCTTTCTTCTTCCTCACTCATAGTTCCTCTAATAAGATTTCCATCAGCGATCACTGATGCTCCCCCTTTATCAATAGATATACCTAAAATATCTTTTTCATAAGGAATGCTCTCTTCCTCTTGCTGATTAAGACTTAATTTTTGCCCTTCCTGTATAAGTAAAAGACTATCATATACATCATTAAATTTTTCTCTCTTAAATTCTGATTCAATACAGGAAACAAGATTATAAACCTTATCCTCATGTTTATTTAATGGCATAACCTTCTCACCATTAAGTCTTTTAGTAAATCTCTTATTAAAAGAAATCTTTTCTTCTAATCCTATCTCAATATTATCTAAATAGTTATCTGTATATGGATACAGCATACTATATCCAAAAACTCCATTATTAAATCTAATCGTTTCTCCAAAGGCTTGTTGTAACATATTCACTATCCATACATTTCTCATTGCTTGTCCTATATCTTCATAAGATAGAGTACTGTCAAAAGACTTAGATGCTTTTATGAAATCTTTTGTTGATTTGATGAAAGCACTTTTCATTTCTTTATCAATAACACCTAATTTAAATATACGTTCAGAAGAAATTATTTTTTCAATATAATCATTCCCCTTTATTCTCCAACTCTCTCTCTTCTTTTCATCTTTAGGAAAGCTTTCAATATACTTTATAATCTTATCTATAAGTACATCAAAATCTTTTTCACGTCTTTGCTTTTCTTCTAAAGTATATTTAGTCATAGTCAACTGTAAATCACAACTACTCTTCCACCATAAATCTCTATAATATAAACTTAACCTTTTATACTTTTCGTTCATTAATATCTATCCCAATACAAATTGCTAACAACTATATTATACATTATATACAATTTATTACATAATTTAAAACGCTAACTTAATAAATAGTTAACGTTCTAATATATTTTAAATATAATATAGATTTTTAATCTTTTGGTCGAGATAGTTCTATTTGTGCTTCCTTAACATGATTTAATCCATTAATAAAATCTTCTCCATTCTCTAAATCTATATAAAGTAAGCAAGATACTGTATCTCCCTTTTCACTAATCCTTGTAGTTATTCTATAGTGATCTTCTAATTTTTTTATATCCATCTTATAAATTAAATCTAAATGAACTACTTCTCCGTTAATATCAACATTATAATCATTCTCTTTAATTGTTAAATCTACATCTTTTTCTGTTCTTCCTTCAGATATATTTCCAAACTTCGTAAATGTATATGATGCTCCATTATAATCAAATCTATTACTCTTTTTTAAATTTTCTAAAATATATTCTCCATCTTCTTTTTCTTTAACTAATTCATTCTCTTCATAAAAATGATACTTTCCAAAGTAATCTAATTTATATGTTCTAAAAATATTACTATTATATTCTTTATCCATAATCTTATCCTCCTAATACCATACGTTAATTATAGTATTTGAGAAAGATAACTATGATATTACGTAATTATTTGTAAATAAGTTCAAAATTAAAAGCTTGGCATTTATAACCAAGCTTTTTTATCATTAATCATCAAGCATAGAGCCAAATTGATATAAAATTTCTACTATTCTAGTATAAAATATAATGCTACTGGATTATGATCAGATGATACAAAGTTAGCATCTAAATTTTCCGCCCTAAAACTTTTTATATTATCTGATACAATAAATCCATCTATAACTACTGTGTAATTTCCACCTTCTACATAAGGCATATCAGTACTTCTACAAGTAGCAACTTCTTTATAATTATCTGCTATTACAAAAGTAAATCCCTCTTCTAAATCATTATCATCTAACTGATAAACCCATTCTGGAATATTTTGATTACTTTCAAACAACTCTTTTGTATCAGCTATATCATGATTGAAATCTCCGCCGACAATAACATAATTACCTTTTTCATACTCTGCTTCTAATACTTCATTAAGAACCTTTAACTGTTCTTTTCTTATTGCTCCACCCTCGTCATAAGCTGACATATGAGTATTTATTAATACTAATTCTTTTCCATTATCAACAGGAACTCTAGAAAGTAAAAAACATCTATCCAAATCTGTAAACTTAGTAATAAAATCAGTACTTACTGGATATTGCTTTCTTATAGATTCATTTATTCTATATTTACTCATAGTAGTTAATCCAGAATTAACTGAGCCATGTGGCTCTGTAAATGGGTACATTAAAAATGCAGAGTGAAAGTTATTTGCAAAGCTTAAAGAATACTCTGAACCTAATCTCTTTAACATCTCATATTGATTTACATTATAACTACGAGTAGCTTTAGTATCTACTTCTTGGAAAAGATAAAAATCAGCATCTAAATTATCAACAAAATCTATGGAATTATTAGTATTTTCAATTACAACTTCCTTACTCTCTGCTTTAGAATCACTTCCTACAACCTGTGTTCCATCTTTCATCTCTCCGCTATCCATGAAAAATGAAAATTGATGATTATAGGCTCCAAAGCCAATATTATATGTTATTACTGAATGTTCCTCTTTAGCTGTAAGAATTATATCCGATGGATTTTCATCCTCAACTACAACATTATCATCAATCCTATAATATTGAATACTCATATATGCAACATATAAACCAACGATTACAATTATAGCTAAAAATAAAATTCCTATTGCTTTTAAAAAATTTTTTAAATACTTTTGTTTCTTCATATTATTCCCCCATTATCTAAGTTAATAATTAATCTTTAAAAATATTTATCACTTTTTATTAATCACAATTTAAGTTTTAATAGCATCACTTTCCAAACACTTCCTTAGCTATCTTTACAGAATCATTGGCATCTTTAGCATAATAATCTGCCCCCATTTTTTTAGCATACTCTTCAGTTACTACAGCTCCTCCAACCATTATATAACCTTTATAGTCATTAATCTTTAATTGTTGAATAGTCTTCTCCATAGATTTTATAGTAGTCGTCATAAGTGCACTAAGGCCAACTAGCTTAACATCACTTTTCACTGCTTCTTCTACTACCTTTTCTATATTTACATCTTTACCTAAATCAATTATGTCATAGCCATAATTCTCTAATATAACTTTAACTATATTTTTACCTATATCATGAATGTCCCCTTGAACTGTAGCTAAAATAATTTTCCCTTTACCTACAGAACTTCCTTTATCACTTAACACAAGTCTTTCTTTTATAATATCAAAAGCTACCTTTACAGTTTCTGCAGCTTGAATTAATTGAGGTAAGAAAATCTCTCCATTTTCATATTTTTTTCCTACCTTATCTAATGCAGGAATTAAGTCCTCATTAACTATATCCAATTCTCTTTTATCATCTAAAAGCCTCAATGTAATCTCTTTTGTGGAATTTCTTAAACCTTTTAAAATGCAATTTTCTAATGTGTTAATATCTAAAATTTCTTTTTTACCTTCTACTTTATTAGCTACTTCATTTTTCTTATTTCCATAAGCAGCTATATAATTTGCTCCATTTTTATCATAATTTTTCAATACCTTAAAAGCTCTAACTGCTCCCATCATATTCTCTTTATTAGGATTTATTATAGGCAAATCAAGTCCAGCTTCCATTGCCATCACTAAAAAAGTCTCATTTATAATTTCCCTCATTGGCATTCCAAATGATATGTTTGATACACCTAGAACAGTCTTAACTCCTAACTTTTCCTTAATAATTCTTAAAGCTTTTAATGTTTCTACTACTTCTTCTTGTTGTGCCGATACTGTAAGAGTTAATGCATCAATATATATATCTTCTCTATTTATTCCATATTCTAATGCTCTACTTACTATCTTTTCTGCTATTTTAAATCTATCAATAGCTTTATTAGGTATTCCATTGCTATCTAATGTCAATCCAACTACAGCAGCTCCATATTTCTTTACACTTGGTAAAATACTATCTAAAACTTCATCATCACCATTTACTGAATTAACTATGGGTTTACCATTATAGTATCTTAAGCCTTTTTCAATAGCATTAGGGTCATTAGAATCTATTTGAAGTGGTACATCTAAAATAGACTGAATTTCTTTAATTATCTTAATTATCATTTCTTCTTCATTTATTTCAGGTAATCCAACATTAACATCTAATAAGTCAGCTCCTGCTTCAACTTGCTCTATAGCTTGTCTTAATATATAATCTATATCATTTTTCTTAAGAGCTTCTTTAAAGAGCTTCTTCCCTGTAGGATTAATTCTTTCTCCAACAACTTTTACTTCATTTACTTCCACTAACTTAGAAGGTGTTGTAAGTACAGCTTTTGTAACTTTTTCTCTTTCTAATATTTTCAAACTTTTAAGCTTAGATAACTCGCTAATAAATTGTGGTGTTGTTCCACAGCATCCACCAATAATTGATATACCATTATTTACAAACTCTTCTGCTCTTTCTCTAAACTCTGAAGCAGTAATATAATATACTGTTTCATTATCAATAATTTTAGGTAAACCTGCATTAGGCTGAACCATTACTGGGATATTAGTATTTGAAACTACTCTTTTTAATATAGGTAAAAGTTCCTTCGGACCTAAAGAACAATTTACCCCTAGCACATCTACCCCTAATCCTTCAAGTGTTATCGCCATACTTTCTGGAAGACACCCTGTAAAAGTTCTTCCATCTTCCTCAAAAGTCATAGTTGCAAATATAGGTAATGTACTTTCTTCTTTACATGCTAATATCGCTGCCTTCATCTCATAAAGATCAGTCATAGTTTCTATTAATACTAAATCCACTCCGGCTTTATCTCCAGCTCTTATTATTCTTTTGAATATATTTACTGCATGCTCAAAAGATAATGTTCCCATAGGTTCTATAAGTTCTCCTATAGGCCCTATATCTAAAGCTACTAATACCTCATTATTAGAAACTGCTTTCTTAGCTAAAGTTACTGCCTTGCTTACAACTTCTTCTACTGAATATGGTGTGTTTTTCAATTTAATCTCATTAGCCCCAAAAGTATTAGTAGTTACAATATCTGCTCCAGCTTTTATGTATTCCTTATGTATATCTATTACAGTATCCTCATTTGTAAAATTAATTACTTCTGGATTTTCTCCAAGCCTTAATCCTCTTTTTTGGAGCATAGTTCCCATAGCTCCATCAAATACAACTACTCTATCTTTAATTAATTCTCTAACGTCCACACCTTTTATCCCCTTTTCTATAGTTACATCTTTCAAAGTTACTACATTCTTTGCATCTATCTCTATTTTGCTTCTTATTAGTTATTCCTAAAATTGCTGTGACAGATTTCCTGGGAAATAATAACATATTGCTAGAAACCTTTACTCCAATCTTTCGCTCACAATCTAAAATACTTATAAAATCTTTTTGTATATCTAAAGATAAATCTCCATATCCAGGACTATACCTAAAGGTGAAATTTTCTTCACCTTTAAGCATCTCTCTTCCTATACTTTCCTGTAAATTATTACATACTTCTTCAACAGCCGCTGTTGCACAAGAATCTAATATTAAAGCTTTAGTTAAATTAATTTTACTATAAAACTTAATCTTTCTTTCTATATCACTACCAACAGTTGCTGCCATCAATATACACTTATCACTATTTTGTAATAAGTTAAATATATCTTTACCTTTTAATCTTAAATTTGTTCCTTCTAATAATATCTCACTATTATTTTTTGTAATCTTAAATTCTTTACAAACATATTTAACTTTAAGCAAACTCTTACTTTCTTTAATGGCTTCTTCAACTTCTTCCATAAGTTCATTAGTAATTTCTTGACCTCTATATCCTAGATATCTTAATACCTCATTTATATCTATCTTTAAATTATTCTCCATAAATATTAAGTGAAAAACCCTTTTCTAATGCTTCTTTAGCATATTCTTGTGCTCCAAAAAGCGATAAATCTCTATAATTGCCACATTGGACTTCATTTTTTGCTGGAATTTCTGTTGCTTCTAAAACCTTATTTAAAGAATATTCTACTGCTTCTTTTATTTCCCTACACTCCCTATCTCCCCAAATAGTTAGATAGAATCCTGTTCTACATCCCATTGGTGATAAATCTATAACACCTTCTAATTTCTCTCTTAATGTATGAGCTAATAGATGCTCTAATCCATGCATTGCAGCTGTTCCAAATGCTTCTTTATTAGGTTGAAGAAATCTAACATCAAACTTACTTACTTTATCACCTTTTTCTCCATTTAAAACACAACATTTCCTTATATAAGGTGCCTTTACTTTTCTATGATCTAATTCAAAACTTTCTACCTTTTCCATCTCAAACTCTCCTTTTTACTATACATTTTGAACTTCATTTATCGAACTTATTATTTTTCCTATATTCTTACTTATATTCTTTGCAACATATGGATTATTCATTGTATACAAATGAACTCCATCTACATTGCTTGAAGATAAGTCTATTATCTGATCTGTTGCATAAGCTATACCAGCTTGCGTTAAAGCTTCTGGATTATTCTCATACCTTTCCATTATCTTTTTAAACTTTAAAGGTATAGTTGCACCACAGAGTTCAGTTATTCTCCTCATCTGCTTTGCATTTATAACAGGCATTATTCCTGCTTGAATATTAGTTTTAATATTTCTTTTTTCTATCTCTTCTAAAAATTTATAATAAATATTATTATCTAAAAACAGTTGAGATATAAAGCTAGTTGCTCCACTTTCAATCTTTCTTTCTATATTATCAATCTCTAATTTAATATCTTTATTTGCAATATGTCCTTCCGGATAACATGCAGCTATTATATTAAAACTTTCTTTTTCTTTAATATAACTTATTAATTCATTAGCATAATTAAAATCTCCACAGCTTGTACCATTATCATCACCTCTTAGAGCTAATATATTTTCAACTTCCTCAAGCTTTAATCTTTCAGTTATATCGACTATTTGCTCTCTAGTTGAAGAAATACAAGTTAGATGTGCTAATGATTCTATTCCATAAATATTTTTTATAAGAGATGATATCTCTGTAGTCTTATTGTTTATAGTGCTTCCTCCTGCCCCATAGGTAACACTTATAAAGTCTGGTTCTAATTTCACTAGTTCATTTAACGCCTTATATATATTTTTTATTGGAGAAGTACTTTTAGGTGGAAATACCTCAAAAGAAAACACCAATTTTTTTTGGTCGAAAATTTCTCTAATATTCATTTATAGCCCCCATTCCTTTTAGAAATTCAAATACTTTTTATGTATTTATTTCAATAATTTTCTAATATTATAATAACATTTTTTATAACTATTTTATATAAAAACACATTTAAAATATAAAAAGTGTAGTTATACTAATGTATAACCACACTTTTCTCTTTAAATTAATATATTCCATTACTTTCTGGCATTACATATATTTTTTTATCACTAAGAATCGCTTGTTCAATCTCTTCAAATACCCTATCTGCAATTTCTTCACTATCATATGTCCCTAAATTTACTACCATCTCCTGAGTACTATTAGTAACTTTACCTACAATAGTATATTTGGACTTTTTCAGTATTCCCTTAGTAATTTCAATTATCTTAGGTTCTACTAATGTCTTTTCATCTTGTACCCTTATCCACATACCCTCTTCTCCTGTTATTTCTCTTATTTACTACAATACTCTGCAAGTATAGCTTGAACTTCATATATATTGCATCCACTGCTGAAAGTCTTTTCTATTGGCATACTCATTCCTGAAATGTAAATTTTCAGTTCTGCATCTAAATCAAAATGCCCTGCAGTTTCTACTGAAAAATTAGTAATAGCTCTATATGGTACTGAACGATATTCAGTCTTCTTACCTGTCATTCCTTGCTTATCAACTATTATTAATCTCTTATTAGTAAATATAATCATATCTCTTATTAATTTATATGCTTTTTCAATTCGTTCGCTTGGCCCTAATAACTTATCATAATCTTGAGCCAACTTATTTATATCAACTTCTGATGCATTTCCTATAATTCCATTAAATAAACCCATTTAATATCACTCCTATATTTCTTTAATTGATTATAGTATATTATTATTTACATAATTCTATTATAGCTTGAGTAAATATTTTAGCACTTAATAATAATTCATCAACTACTGCAAATTCATCATTTCCATGCATATTATTATCAGTTCCTGGCATTGTACAACCGAATGCTACTCCATTTTTTAGACGGTGTACATAAGTACCTCCACCAATAGCTATACACTCACCCTTTTTACCGCTATACATTTCATAACATCTTAATAACGTTTGGATAAAATCAGAGTTTTCGTCCACATAATGCCCATCAGATACATTGCATGGTTCTAATTCAATTCCATTAATTTTTAAGTTTTTAGCGACGACATCTCTTAAATTTTCATCATTGGCACAAAGTGGCGCTCTACAATCAAACGTTCCTTTTAATCCTGTTGTACTATACTCAAAAATATTAAATGATAAAGTTAATTCTCCTGATACCTTATCAGACATCTTTACTCCAAGAGCTTCTCCGTAATAATCACCATGAGGTAGTAATTTATTTATAGCACATATTCTTTCAAATCCCTCGCTCTTAGCAAATGGCATAGAAGCTAATAACTGAATAATAGCTGTTAATGCATTATTTCCACCAGTAGGATGAGCAGCATGTCCACCTACTCCTTTTGCGCTAATTACACAGTTATTATCTGATTCACTTATAACAAATTTTACTCCAGTTGACTCAGTAGCTTTTTCACAATATTTTTCTATCTCTTCTTTTTTGAATCCTTCAATTACTGCAGTTGCTTTATCTGGAATAACATTAATCTTTACTCCTGAATTTACTGAAAGAATTCTAGGAATTTCTTTGCTTTCACTATAACTTGCATTAAATAGGCCTTTTAATCCACCTTTTTCAACATTTATAACTGGAAAATCTGCATCTGGCGAAAATGTCATTGGAGCTTCCTTTTCTATTTTATAATAATGTTTAATATCTCCACTTCCACACTCTTCATCAGTTCCTAAAATTAGTCTAACATTTTTGCTTAATGGAATATTTAAATCCTTAACTGCTTTTAAAGCATATAAGGCTACTATTGCAGGCCCTTTATCATCTGCTGATCCTCTTCCATATAATTTACTATCTTTTATTACTGGTTCATATGGCTCAGTTACTGTCCACTCATCTCCAGCTGGAACTACATCTAAGTGAGCTAATATATCTAAAGCTTTTTCTTTATCATTAAAATCTACAGCTCCTACATAATTATCATAATTAGTAGTCTTAAATCCCATATTACTTGCAATTTTTAAAGATTCTTCTAAAGCCTTAACTACACCTTCACCAAAAGGCATATTCTCCTTCGGCTCTTGGCGATCACTTTTTATTCTTATAATTTTACATATATCCTCTAACATCTCATCTTTATGTAAGTTAAAATACTCTTCTATTTGTCTCTTATACATTTTTACACTCCCTTTATACTTATATAAATTATATTATTTAATAAATTATATCATAATTAAAGGCCTGTTAAACTTATTTAATTTAACAGACCTTTATATTTACTATTTAATATTATCTAAAAATTCTTTTACAACTTGTTTATATTTTTCTTTATCTTTTGAATATGCTTCCATATGTCCAGCACCCTGAACTAAATATAATCTATCCATTTCCCCATTTTTTTCATTATACAAAGCTTTACCCATCCAAGTAGGAACAACCTTATCATTATCTCCATGTATAAACAACACTGGAATATCGCTATTTACTATAGCATCTTTTGGAGAAATATTATTAAAATCAAATTTATATTTTCTTTTTACTTTAACTCTTATCAAATCATATAATGGCCAAAATGGAATTTTAACTTTCCGAAATTGAAATTTTATAGCTTCTCTAGCACTTGTAAAGCCACAATCCTCTATTATAAATTTAATATCATTT
The DNA here is from genome assembly GCF_021044725.1 of Clostridium sp. NSJ-145. Classification (NCBI taxonomy): domain Bacteria; kingdom Bacillati; phylum Bacillota; class Clostridia; order Eubacteriales; family Clostridiaceae; genus Clostridium; species Clostridium sp. NSJ-145. Next base: position 203,395 of record NZ_JAJNOS010000002.1, on the reverse strand, counting down.
GGATGCGTAGCACCATATAACATAACTGTTGCAGCTCCCATAGATTGTCCATGAAGACCTATATAAGCATCTTCTCCAATTTTATCTTTAATCCACCTTACCCAACTTCCTATATCCTTTGATTCATTATATCCATATGAAGCCACTTTACCTTCACTTTCTCCATGACTTCTCATATCGATAAGTAAAACATTGTATCCTTCTTCAAAAAATATGTCTGTAAACTGATAATCGATGTAATGATTAGCAGTATACCCATGATTCATTATTACTACTTTTTTTGAATCTTTATATACTCTATGAAAATAACCTTTAAGTTTTAAGCCATCATAACTTTTAATAATTACTTCTTCAACCGGAATGTTCTGATAATTCCTATAATCAGTTCCAAATCTAGACCATAACTCCTCTAACATTTGTCTTGATTCTTTTCTTTTAGACATCACTGTTTCTTTTAATCCAATATTAACTCCTAAAGAAAGTACAACTAAAATTAGTATTATAATAATACTTATCCAAATCATAAATTGCTTGCACCTCTTAAATTTATCTTAATATCTATAGTATGTCTTTATTTTTTATCATACATACTGAACGAATTAAAATCTACCATCCTAACTTTTGGCCTTTTACTGTAAAATGACTATCATCATTTTTAAATTCTATATCAAATTCATTATTCTCATCTACATTTATTTTAGTTAAAGTAGCTTGACCCATAACTTCATTGTTCACTTCTTCATCCTTAAAATAATACATTAAGGCCTTTAAAGTTATTCCATGAGTTACTATTAATATAGACTTACCTCTATTTTCTTCTATTATTCTATCCATAGTTTCAGCAACTCTAGCTCTAACACTTGCTAAATCCTCACCATTAGGCGCACATAGTTTAACATCGCCATGCATTATAAGGTCAATATTCCATTCTGGATTTTCAGCCATAACTTCATCTGTCTTTCTTCCCTCATAATCTCCAAAGCACATTTCCATTAATCCCTCATCTGTTATTACTTCAATGCTCTTGTCACCTTTGATTATGTTTACAGTATCTAATGCTCTTTCTATAGGACTTGAATATATATAATCAATATGGATATCTTTAATTCTATCTCTTAATTCTTTAGCTCTTTCTATACCAGCTTCAGTTAAAGGCGAATTTCCTCTCCCTTGCAATCTTCTTTCAAGATTCCATTCTGTTTGACCATGTCTAGTTAAATATACCGTAGTTTTCATTGGTTACTATCTCCTTTTCTAAACTTAACTATCTTAAACTAAATCTATTATAAAATCACACTATTTCTTAAATACTCTTTTTATCTTATTACTAAAATTCTTCAACCAGTTATATAACTTATATAGAATTGGATTTTCTTTCTGCTCATTTTCTTCTTTAATAAACTTAAATAAATCAATTACTGGTTCAAGCTTATTTATAGTATCATTATATCCTTCTACTATTCTTCTAGTCTTAGCCTCTGTATCTAAATTTAATGTTCCCGTAATTGTATTTTCCATAAGATTTTCAGGTGCTATTATAATAAGCTTTGAATTTGGATAAAGTGATCTATCTATAGTAGCTTCTTTTGATAGTAACACTACTATGATAACATCACAATTTTCACCATATACAGGTTGAATAGGAGTATTATCAACAATTCCTCCATCAATATATTTTTCTCCAAAAACTTCAGTACTATCATAAATAAGTGGTAATGATGCTGATGCTAAAATCATTTTCTTTCCTGTTTCATCATCATGATCATTTATCCTAAAATATTGAACAGTATAGTTAGGTAACTTTGTACACGCTGCATAACAAATCTTATTCTTTTCCTTTATTTTACTGAAATCAAGATATTTATTAATTATATCAACAGCACCATCATTAGTAATAGCACCATAATTCAATTTATCATTTAAAAACTTCTTAGCTAACTGAAGATTTTTACCACCTAGATAAAGACCTATTCCTCTTTTAATCAACTCATAATTACTAATAGGTACTAGCTTATCCATAGTCACTTCATCCCATAGTTTATCAGCCTTCTCCATATCATCCATAGCAAATAAAACTGCATTGAAAGCACCTATCGATGTTCCTGAAAAAACCGATATATGTTCACTAATACCTAATTCTTTTAAGGCTTTCCAAACTCCAAGTTCATATGCTCCCTTACCGCCTCCACCGGCTAATACTAATCCTATTTTCATACAATACCTTCCTAAATCAAAATTTATTAAAACAATTTAAATCACTATTTTTTTACATTATTATTATATATTATAAAATTTTATGCTGCTACATATATGTCTTTTCTTAATATAGTCCTAATAATTTTAAATAGAATAATTAAAAAACAAGAGTTACTGCCAACTCTTGCTTCTTAATCTTAATAACTTTTATTTAGACATCTCTTGAGATTTTTTATAACATTTATTCATAGCTGATATAACAGCGCTTCTAAAACCTTTAGCCTCTAACTCAGCTACTGCTTCTATAGTAGTTCCTCCCGGAGAACATACCATATCTTTTAATGCTCCTGGATGCATTCCTGTTTCTAATACCATTTTAGCTGAACCAAGTACAGTCTGAGCTGCAAATTTATAAGCTTTATCTCTTGGCATTCCTTGTAATACAGCTGCATCTGCCATAGCCTCAATAAACATATATACATACGCCGGTGAAGATCCACTTACAGATGTAACCGCATCTATTAAACTTTCACTTACTACTTCAACTTTACTAAAGCTATTAAGTAATTTTGAAACTTCATTTATATCATTATCTGTTATAAGCTTATTTGGGCAAACTGCAGTCATTCCTTCTCCAACTAAGGCCGGAGTATTTGGCATTGTTCTTATCACCTTTAATTCTCTACCAAAAGACTTCTCTGTACTTTCAATTGATTTACCTGCAGCAATAGTAACTATAATAACATCATCTTTTACCAAATCTTTTATCTCATTTATTACTATTGGATATAAATTAGGCTTAACTGCCAATATTAATATATCTGACTTTTTTGCAACTAACTTATTGTCAGTTGTAATTTCTATATTATAATTGCCTTTTGCTTTTTCCAAGCTTGGTTCATATAAATCTGACATAATTATATTTTCTGAAGCTACTAATCCGGCTTTAACTATACCACCAAGTATAGCCTGCCCCATATTTCCAGCTCCAATAAATCCTATTATTTTACTCATAAACTTTTCTCCTATCTTATATTTATTCTTTAAAATATACTTAATTATATATCTATATTTCTAATTGCTATAATTACTCTATACTATATTTTTATATTATATATCAATTTCTCTCTCCATAAAATACTTATATTGTGTATAATAGTATTAATAACCCAAGGAGGTATATTATGAAAAATAAATTTTTGAGGAAAATAGCACTTGCTACGCTTGCTTTAGTAACTCTCAATTTCTCTATACCTGCACTAGCTAGAAAATCTAATATACAAAAAGGTGAGATTCTATGTTTCGGTGCAGATTTAAATCACACTCAAGAAGAAGCACTTAGAGAATATTTCAATGCCCCTAGTGATATTGATGCAGTATATGTTGATAATACTGTTGCTTCAAGACAATTAGGTTATACAGATTTTACAGGTGGATGGTATTCTAGTGCTTATGTTAAAATAAACGAAAATGGGACAGGTATTAATGTAAAATCTAACAACTTAACATTAGTTACAGATGGTATGCTAACAAATGCATTAATAACTTCTGGAATAACAGATGCGGATATAATAGCTTCTGCACCATTTCCTGTAACAGGAGAATCAGCTTTAGCTGGAATTTTTGAAGGTGCTGAAAGAATAACAGGCATAGAACTTAAACCTGAAGGTAAGCAAGTAGCTCAAGAAGAAGTAGAAGTAACTTTAGATGTAGCAGATTCCATAGGAAGTGTAGAAGCTACAGCATTAATAAATGAAGTTAAAGCTAGAGTAATTGAAGAAGCTCCTAAGACTACTGATGAAATAAATAAAATGGTAACTGATGCTGCATCTAACTTGGATATAACAATTAATGAAGAAACAAAAGAAAAAATAGTTCTATTAATGAATAAAATAAATGATTTAGATATAGATTATGATTCTATTAAAGACTCTATCAAACAAAATAGCTCTAAGCTACTAGAAGATCTAAAATCATTAGGTAATGAAATAAAAGAGTCAGGAATATTAGAAAGACTTTGGAATTGGCTTAAAAACTTTATTAATAAATGGACAACTTCTCAATAGCAAATCCCAGTACTAACTGGGATTTTTTCTGTATTATAATATTTAAATAGGAAAAAAGCCTTCTTAGTAAAAACTAAAAAGGCTTATAACTTTGAAATATATTCATTAATTAATATACATTTTATCATGAATACTACTTGAACTTTCTTTTTCTTGCAGCTTCAGATTTTTTCTTTCTCTTAACACTTGGTTTTTCATAGTGTTCTCTTTTTTTAGCTTCAGCTAAAACTCCAGCATTAGCGCATTTTCTTTTAAATCTTCTTAAAGCTTGCTCTAATGATTCGTTATCTCTTATTCTAACTTCTGACACAATTTTTCCCTCCCTCCGTAGTAACATATATCGATTTCTACGGCTTTACCAAAACACTGTATATTATATATTACTTAAGGTGATTTTGTCAACACTATGTAACGCTCCAAGTAATGTAAATATTGTGTTTTATAATAAGCTTTTTCTAAATTGATCCATATCAAAGTTTATTCCAGGGCAAGTTTTCTTGCAATTTTCAACTTCTCTATGTCCAATAACTCTCTCTATAGATATATTATATTTTTTTATCAAAAAAGTACACAATTTTTTTAAAGAAATTAATTGTTCTTGCTTAGGAATTTCTATATCAAAATTTCCACTTAAACAAATACCAATTGATTTTATATTCATCCCCTTAGTATGGGCACCAACTTTCATTCCTCTACCTTCAAAAATTTTCCCATCAGCTTCAATGAAATAATTATATCCTATACATTCCCACCCTAACGAAATATGATAATTATTAGTATCATAAAAATTCCATCCTTCTTCTTCAGTGTGATGTATAATTATATATTGTGGATCCTTTAGTTCTTCTAAATTTTCTCCTATATTTAATAATCCTTTATTAATCTTCATATTTTCCCCTCTTTATATAAAAACTATTCATTATTACTGTAGAACTCATTCTATAAAATGTATATATCCCTCACTGATATTTCTACTAATTTTAAAATTTTTTCTTATAATTTGAATTCACATAATCTATATTATTAAAAATATATGCTTTAATACCTTTCAATATTTATTTTGTATATTTTTTAACACTCCCTCTGTACAAAATATTTCCTGTGTGATATTATATTTTTGGACATTTTTTAACAATTATGTCACATTATTAAATATTAGTATTTTAGGGGGAACTTATGAAAAAACTAAAAGTTATGTCATTAGCTTTAGCAACATTAGTAAGTGCTACTTTATTTGCTGGTTGTGCTTCTAATTCTGCTAAAGATAATGCTACTCAAGATGGAAATCAAACTACTGCAGTAGAAAACAAATCAGCGGATATTGTTATTATCGGTGCTGGTGGTGCTGGTATGTCGGCTGCAATGCAAGCAGTTCAAAGTGGTGCTACTAACGTAGTAATCTTAGAAAAGATGCCTCAAACTGGTGGTAACACTATAAGAACTACTGGTGGTATGAATGCTGCTGGTACAGAATTACAAGCAGCTGAAGGTATTGAAGATTCAGTTGAATTAATGATTGAAGATACTATGAAAGGTGGAAAAAACCTTAATGATCCTGAATTAGTTAAAGTATTAGCTGAAAATTCTGCTGATGCTGTTAAATGGGTTAATGAAAATGGTGGAGATCTTTCAGAAGTTGGTATGTTTGGTGGTGCAAGTGTAAAGCGTATCCATAAACCAACTGGCGGTGCTGCTGTAGGCCCAATGCTTGTAAAAATGTTTAATGAAAATTTGGACAAGTTAAATATTCCTGTATTACTTGAAACAAAAGCTGAGCAAATCATCGTTGAAGATGGTAAAGTAGCTGGTGTTAAAGCAAGTAATAAAGATGGTGAATTTACAATAGATTGTAAAGCTGTAGTTTTAGCTACTGGTGGTTTTGGTGGAAACGCTGAAATGGTAGTTGAATACAATCCTAACTTAGCTGGATTTGGTACTACTAATCACGCTGGAGCAACTGGTGACGGTATTGCTATGGCTAAAGAATTAGGTGCTCAATTAGTTGATATTGAACAAATTCAAACTCACCCAACAGTTCATCCAGAAACTCAAACTATGTACACTGAAGCTGTTAGAGGTAATGGTGCTATCTTAATTAATAAAGAAGGTAAAAGATTTGTAAATGAATTGCTTACTCGTGATGTTGTTTCTGAAGCTATATTAGCTCAAACTGATAAAGAATCTTATATAGTGTTTGACCAAAATGTTAGAGATGGATTAAGCGCTATCGAAAAGTATATTTCAGCTGGAATTATATACGAAGCTGATACTATTGAAGGATTAGCTGAACAAATCGGTGTTGATGCTACAGCATTAAAAGAAACTATGGATACTTATGCTGAATATCAAGCTGCTGGTAATGATGCTGAATTTGGAAGAGAATCAATGGAAGAACCATTAACAACTGCTAAATATTATGCTGGATTATGTGCTCCTGCCGTACATCATACTATGGGTGGAGTTAAAATAAATACTAACACTGAAGTATTAAAAGAAGACGGAACTGCAATTCCAGGATTATTCGCTGCTGGTGAAGTTACTGGTGGAGTTCATGGTGCAAATAGACTTGGTGGTAACGCTGTTACTGATATAGTTGTATTCGGACGTATAGCTGGTGAAAATTCTGCTAAATACGTTGTTGATAATGGTGGAAATACAGAAGCTACTATTAAAGTAGAAAAAGAAGTTGAAACTGCTAAACCAGAAGTTGATGGTGGATACAAAGATGGTGTTTACACTGGTACTGGAAAAGGTAATGGTGGCGATGTAACTGTTGAAGTTACTGTTGAAGGTGGCAACATAGTTAAAATAGAACTTAAAGACCATAAAGAAACACCTGGTATCTTCGAAGGTGCAGAAACTGGAGTTTCAAATGAAATTATAAAAACTCAAAGCACTGATGTTGAATCTGTTTCAGGTGCTACACTTACAAGTGAAGCTATAAAAACAGCTGTTGCAGAAGCAATAAAAGATGCTAAATAGTAATTCTTTCAATTAATTATATTTACCAAAGGTATAAGATTTGTGTTTTCACTATCTTATACCTTTTTTATAATATCAAATTATTAATTACAATATATCATTAACGATTTCTCATTATATCGCTATCCTTTTACAGCTCCAGCAGCAATACCTTCTATTATATATTTTTGACAAGTCAAATAAAATATTACTATCGGTACTATAGCAAGAACTAGAAGTGCCATCATAGCTCCCATATCAATTGATCCATATCCACCTCTTAAATATTGAACCGCTGTAGGAATAGTCTTATACTCACTGCCTAATACTAGATAAGGTAACAGATAATCATTCCATATCCACATAACATTCAAAATTGTTATTGTTATAGTTATTGGTTTTAACAATGGTACTACTATAAAAAAGAAAGTTTGTATTGGATTACATCCGTCAATCATTGCCGCTTCTTCAATTTCAACAGGTATAGATTTTACAAAACCACAATACATAAATACCGAAAGTCCAGCTCCAAATCCTAAATATAAAACTATAATTCCAACTGGATTATCTAGATGTAACATATTAGCTATCTTTGTCATTGTAAACATAACCATCTGAAATGGCACTATCATTGAAAATACTATTAAATAATATAAAAATCCTGTGAACTTGGTTTTTACTCTTGTTATATACCATGCAGTCATTGAAGTAAAAAATATTATTACAGCTGTTGAAGCTATAGTAATAAATAAAGAATAACCAAATGATATTAAAAAGTTAGTTTTAGTAATTCCACCAATATAATTATTCAATCCAACAAAGGTTACAGAAGTAGGTAACTTAAATGGTTCACTACTTATATATAACTTTCCTTTAAATGAATTCATTAATACCATAAAAATTGGTGCAAGAAATAGTATAGTTAAAGCTATTAAAATAACATATAGTAATATTGTTCCTATTTTAACTTTGCTTTTCGCCATATATCTCATCAATTTTCAACCTCCTTCTTTCTAGTAATCTTAAGTTGTATTAACATAATAACTGCAACCAAAATAAAGAATACTACTGCTTTAGCTTGGCCAACGCCTTCATAGCCTACTCTTCCATAGAAGGTTTTAAATATATCTAGCGCAAGCATTGCTGTTTTATTTCCTGGAGCTCCATCTGTTAATGCTAAGTTTTGATCAAATAATTTAAATGAATTAGATACAGTCAAAAATAAACAAATTGTAACAGAAGGCATTACCATTGGAATTGTTATGCTTTTTAATGTTTGCCACTTCGATGCTCCATCTATCCTTGCAGATTCTATAAGTTCTCCAGGTATACTTTGTATTCCTGCTATATAAATAATCATCATATAGCCTATTTGCTGCCAATTCATAAGTAATACTAATCCCCAAAATCCATACTTAGGATCATATGTTAAAGTAATTCCAAAATAGTACAAAATTGAATTTAGAATAATTTGCCATATATATCCTAAAACAATTCCACCAATTAGATTTGGCATAAAAAATACGGTTCTGAATATGTTAGTTCCTTTTAATTTTCTAGTAAGCATATAAGCAAAAGTAAAAGCTAATACATTAATAGTAATAACTGATACCACAGCAAATTTAGCAGTAAAAATAAATGACCTTAAAAAATCTTTATTAGAAAATGCTTTAATATAATTACTTAATCCTACAAACTTTGCATTAGTTACTGTAGTAAACTCTGTAAAAGATAAATATATCCCCATTATAAATGGAATTAAAAAAGCTATAATAAAAGCCACTAAAGTTGGTAATACAAAAAACCAGAAATATTTTTTTATATTCTTTTGCATCTTATTCCTCCTTTTTATATTGCTTCAAAAAAAGGCAGCAACCAAAATCACTGCCTCTTCCTTCTAATATATTTTTATTGTTTTTCTGCTGCCCATGTATCTTTTACAGTTGTAACAACATCTGACCACTCTTTACTTCCTTGAACATATTCAAGTAATGATGCTGCAAATGTGTCTTTAAAATTTTGGCTTGGGAATGATTGGAATATCCAAGGAACACTGCTTATATTAGAGTCTTCCATCCATCTTAAAACTTCCTTTGATAATGGATCTGATGGTTTTTCACTTTCTTCAAAAGAATCAAATGGAGCTATAAATCCCAAATCATTTGAAACGTATTTCTTGCCTGTATCACTTGTAAATAACCAATTAATAAACTCTGCTGAAGCTTTTTGTTTCTCTTCTGAAACCTGGCTATTTATTGCAAAATAATTTTCAGTACCTACACATATACCTTGATTTTCTTCACCTGATACTCCTGTGTATATAGGTAAGAATTTAATATCTTCTTCCTTAACTGTATTGCCATCTACACCATTGATTTGACTCCAAGCCCAATTTCCATTTTGAACCATTGCGCATTGACCTAAAGCAAATTCTGCCATAGAATCATCAACAGTTTTTGCTGATAACAATCCTTTTTCAGTTGTAGAATCTGTTGTGTATAAGTCATAAATGTTCTTATAATTATCTGCATATTTGAACTCTACAGTATTTGCTTCTAATCCTGTTTCTAATACTGTACCTGTAGTTGTATTATCTTTAAATTCATAGTAGAAAGGGAGATTTGCTAAATGTGTTTCCCATCTCCACGCATTACCTGAAGACATAGAGGTTGATGCAAAAACACCTTTTATTCCTAATTCATCTTTCTTAGATTGCATATCATCTGCAACTTCTTTTAACTTGTTAAAATTATTAATTTCATCCATAGATTTAACCTTAGCACCATCTAATGCAAAGTATTTTTGCATGATAGCATCATTATATATTATTCCATATCCTTCAACTGCATATGGTATCCCATATACCCCCTCTTCACTAGTTATAGCCATAGTCTTATCTAAAAGATGACTATAAAGTTCTGTGTCTTTTAAATCAGCACAATAGTCCTTCCATGACTGATATCCAACGGGTCCATTTAACTGGAATATTGTTGGCGCATCTGATTTTGCCATTTCTGATTTTAATGTTTGTTCATAAGTACCACTTGCTGCAGTTTGAACTTTAACTTTAACACCTGTTTCAGACTCATAATCCGCAACTATTTTGTCATATACTTCAGCAATTTCTGGTTTAAAATTTAAAAAGTAGATTTCTGTAGCCGACTTATCTGTATTTTCGCTATCTTCTGTCTTTGTAGTACTATCTCCTTCTGTCTTTTCAGTGGTACTACTTCCACATCCTACAAATGCACTTGCAATAACTGCTGTAGCTATAGTAATTGCTAATAACTTTTTGATTTTCATAACTTTTCCCTCACTTCTTAATACTTTTATAATAAAAATCGCATTCTTATTAGAATACTTTTTTATAAACTTAGAAAAGGTTTTCAAATTAGATAGTACTACATCCTCTACTTGCTATATATCGGTATCGGTTCTAAAATAATATTAATAATTTCACTTTAAATTTTTCTTAATATATATATATTGAATATTTATAGAAATATTCAATTAACTTTATTAATAAAAAAAGACTATGAGATTATGTAAAACCTCACAGTCTTTAATATATAAATATAATTCAAGGGAAAACTTATTTATACTTTTCATTTATAAACATCTTCAATCTTTCCATCTGAAAGCTTAATACTTACTTTCTACCCCTTAATTGTTTATTTATTAACAACTTCATCTTTATTATACATTTCTTTTTTTATGAATAATAGGTAAATATTGCTTGAAAACTTGTGAAAATTGCTTTATACTACTTCTTGTAAATGTTTAAATTTTTTATTAATTAATTATTTAATTAACAATATTAAGAAAGGGTTATTACTATGGATTCTTCTTTTACCCTCAAAGAAATAAGTATTTTAAAAAATTCACCATTAAAATACAAATCTACTCTTGGCCATAGTCTTATATATTTCAGAAAAGGATCCTGTATCGTAAATATATATACTGAATCATTTATTGCAAGTCATCATAGCTACATATTATTAAGAGATGAAGAACAATTACTTTTAACTAATGATCATACTACTGAATGCACTATATACATTTTATCTTTTTCCTATAATCACTTTGATAATTCAAGCAAAGATTTGCTACTTGAATGTTTTGATAAGAAGTCATTAGACAAATGTCGTTACATAATTTCTCAATCTGAAAATTCCATGAGGGTTAGAACTTTATTAATCCTTCTTAACATTGAACTCAAGGAGGAAAAATATGCTTCAGATCTCTTTAAGTCAAATACTTTATCAATGATCTTAGTAATTCTAAATAGAATTATTTTAGAAAATATAGAACCTGAAAAGAAATGCTGCAAAAAAGGCCTTAGATTGGATGATATATTTTCATATATTAATTCACATTTAAAAGAAGAAATTTCTTTAGACAAATTAGCTGAAGATTTATTTTTTAGTAAATATCATATTCTTCATGAATTTAAGAAAAAAACAGGTATATCTTTATATAGATATATAATTAAAAGAAAACTGGAATATAGTAAAACACTTATAGAAAGCGGTATGCCAATTAGAGAAGTATATCATCACTGTGGGTTTGGTGATTATTCAAATTACTTTCGTAGTTTTAAAAAGGAATATGAATGTACTCCTAAACAATACTATAATCAAGTAAGAAGCAGAAGCATTTTAGCTGATTTAAAGTTTGAAATAACTCCTAGTAATATTGCTGATTAAACTTTCAGCAATATTACTTTATGTAGTTATTTATTAGCAACTTTAAGAAATAATTATAACCTATCAAAATAAGTTAAAAACTTTAAATATTTCATATCAAATCTAAATATTTTCCATAGCCTTCTTTTTCCATATCGCATTTAGGAATAAATTTTAAAGAAGCTGAATTTATACAATATCTAAGACCTCCAAACTCTGTAGGCCCATCATTAAAAACATGACCTAAATGTGAATCAGCATTAGTACTTCTTACTTCTGTTCTTATCATGCCATGACTTAAATCTTCTATCTCTTTAATATATCCTCCATTTATAGGCTTTGAAAAAGCAGGCCAACCACATCCTGAATTAAATTTATCTTTTGAAGAAAATAGAGGTTTTCCATCAACTACATCAACATATATCCCCTCTTCATAGTTATCATTATATTCATTATTGTATGGTGCTTCTGTAGCATTTAATTGAGTTACTCTATACTGAATATCTGTTAACTTATCTTTTAAAGCTAATTTCTCTTCCTCACTTTTTTTCCAAGCACTTTCCACAAACTCTTTTCTACCAGATCCCTTATAATAAACATTATATTTAAATGGATTCTTTTTATAATAATCTTGATGATAGTCTTCCGCTGGATAAAATTTTTCAGATTTTAATATTTTAGTTACTACTGGATTATCAAATCTTTTGCTATTATCTATTTCTTTTATATAGTCTTCTGCAATTCTCTTTTGATTCTCATCTTGATAAAATATAGCAGTTTTGTAACTATCTCCTCTATCGTAAAACTGTCCTCCATCATCTGTGGGATCTATACTTTTAAAGAATGCTTCAAGTAATTCTTTATAGCTTACTTTTTCTTCATCATATGTTATTTCTACGGCTTCATAATGTCCAGTTTTCATATTACATACTTGCTCGTATGTTGGGTTTTCTATATTCCCACCAGTATAACCAACAATAACGCTAGATACTCCGTCATATTTATCAAATGGTTTTACCATACACCAAAAGCATCCACCAGCAAATATTGCTTTTTTTATATTGCTCATCTTATCACCTCAAACTTTATACCTCTATACAAGAATCATATCTTGCTAGTATAACTTCTCCATTAAAAAATTGTTTTGCTTCATCTGTCATCTTTTCAATATCCCCATAGTGTGGTAAATGAGTTAAAATAAGCGTATCTACTCCACTTTTTTCTGCTACTATAGCAGCTTCTCCACCAGTCATATGTCCTGATAAATTTCCCCTTTCATACTCATAACAAGAAGATTCTGCTATTAATAAACTTGCCCCTTCACAAAATATAGGTAGTTCATCATAATATCCTGTATCTCCTGTATAAACTAAACATTCTCCGTCTTCATTAGTTACTTTTATACTATAAGCTTCTATTCCATGCTTATTTAATATTGTTTCAAAAGTTAAGCTCCCTATAGTAAAGTTTTCTTTTCCTTTAAAACTTTTACCTACACAAAAATTCTTATAAGTTAACATCTGCTCTTTGCCTGGTCCATATATTATAACAGAGTTTTCTCTCTTTTTCTCAAATGTATCTAGCATTGTAGCAAATTGCATACACTCTAAATCTGCATAATGATCAGCATGATAATGACTTATTACTATTCCATCTAGTTCTCTTAATTCAATATGATTTTGAAGTCTAGATATTGCTCCACTTCCACAGTCTAAAAGCACCTTAGTATCCTTATCTTCTACTAAATATGCTGAAGTAGCTCCATTAACTCTTGGATAAGCTCCATCACACCCTATTATTGTAACTTTCATAATTTATCCTCCTTAAACTCATCTTTAAATCTATTATTTTACTGTACATCATATTAAATACTATTTAAATAGTATATTAATAAAAATACTATTGATAATGAATTTATTTTTATCTTTTGTTCTATTAATATCTAAATTTTTCTTCAATTTTTTTCTACTCTTTGATTTATGAAATATACAACTTTCTCTAAAGTTCTTAAAGCTTCATTGGTCCATAACATAAATTGATATTGATGCACTAACCTTTTATCTTTAAAGAAAACTGATGTACACTGAACGCCTTTATCTTTTAATATCTTTACCATCTCCTTAGATTGAGATTCTAACTTATCCATATCTCCTGCTGTTATAAATGTTGGTGGATAATCTTCTGTAATATGATGTATCGTTGATATCTCATCTAACCTCTTATAAGTTTCAAAATTCTTTTCTCCTGTATAAGCCCAAAGATATTCTTTTATACCTGGAAATCCTGTTTCTGAAACATTTCTCATATTATATAACCCACAAAATAATATTACTCCCTTTAGCTCTTTCTTATCTAACACAGGCTTTATTCCCATAATATTTGCTAATTCTTTATTAGTCTGTATTGCAGCTATCTGGCTCGCTATCTGTGCTCCTGCTGAACCTCCAGCAATAAATATATTATTATCATCAATATTAAATCTTTCTTTATTATCTTTTAAGTAAGTTATAGCTTTGCTTACTTGAATTATAGGTGTTGGATATACATGTTCTGGTGCAAAAGCATAATCTACATTGGCAACAATATATCCATAGCTAGATAGAGTTCTTGCATATGCAGCTGTTGCCTCCTTACTTCCACCTATAAAACCACCTCCATGAAGCAATATTATTAACGGCTTCTTTTTATTTGAATTGTCTAAAGGCATATTTATATCCATTATTCCATTTTCTATATTTGAACCATAATCAATATCCTTTTTGGCAGTAGTCAGTTTTTTTATATCATCATAATTTTTAGGTCCTGGGTATATGCCGTTAAAAAGCAATCTAATAAACTTAGATGCTGGCTTCACTGTAATTTTATTTACAGCTGCAATTGTAGTTATTGTTCCAACTACCGCTAATGCTGGTATTAATAGTGATTTCCTATTTTCTAATTTCTCTTTCAAAATTATCACCTCAATAAAAATAAACTATTTATCTCATTTAAATTGCTTTCTAATCTATTAATTTTACTATTTAATATACTTATATAGAATTTATTTTTTAATTGTTATAGTTCAATTAACACTTTCTAAACAGCAAAGAAACCATTGCATATATAGCAATGGCCTCTTTTATTTATATAAGGTATAAGTTAGGGCTATTTTAATTTCCATATTTCTTCGTTATATTGAGCAATTGTTCTATCTGATGAGAAGAATCCTGCTTTGCTTATGTTTATTAAAACTTTCTTCATCCAAGAGTCCCTATCCTCAAAATCCTTGAACATTCTATCCTTAGTCTTTATATAATCTTCAATATCTATTAAAGTCATAAACCAATCTTTATTTATTAATTCATTATATAATCTAGTTAAATTTACTTTATCTCCAACTTGAAGCATCTTATCACTTACTATGAAATCAACTAATTCTTTAATTCCTTCTTTTTCATAGTATTTTCTTGAAACATAATCTGCTTTTTTATAATGTTCAATTATAGTGGCACTTGACTTACCAAAAATATAAATATTGTCATCCCCAACTAATTTGTGAATTTCAACATTTGCTCCATCTTCAGTTCCTAAAGTTAAAGCACCATTAAGCATAAATTTCATATTCCCTGTTCCTGATGCTTCTTTAGATGCAAGTGATATTTGTTCTGATACATCACAAGCAGGTATTAACTTAGAAGCTTTAGTTACATTATAGTTTTCTACCATAACAACTCTTAAATACTTATTAACTTCTGGATCATTATTAATAATCTCTTGTAAGCAAAGTATTGTATGAATTATATCCTGTGCAATAATATATGCTGGTGCAGCCTTAGCTCCAAATATCATTGTTATAGGGGTTGTTGGTAACTTTCCTGACTTAATTTCTAAATATTTATTAATGATGTATAATACATTCATTTGTTGTCTCTTATACTCATGAAGTCTCTTAATTTGAATATCAAATATAGAATTTTCATCAATATCAATATTTTGAGTTTCCTTTAGATAGTTCTTTAACTCAATCTTATTATTTCTCTTTATAGATTCTAATTTAGAATATACATCTTTATTATCTATATATTTAAGTAAATCCTCAAGCTTAGTTGCATCCTTCTTGAAGTCATCACCAATAAGTTCAGTTATATAATTTGATAACTCATTGTTACAGTGAATTAACCATCTTCTAAAAGTTATACCATTTGTCTTATTATTAAACTTTTCTGGATAAATCTTATAGAATGGATTTAATTCTTCATCTTTTAATATCTCAGTATGAAGAGCTGCAACCCCATTTACGCTAAATCCATAGTGTATATCCATATGTGCCATATGAACTCTATCATTTTTATCTATTATATATACTTTTTCATCATCATATTTTGATTTAACTCTATTATCTAATTCTCTAATAATAGGCATTAATTGTGGTACAACTTTTTCTAAGTATGCTATTGGCCACTTTTCTAATGCTTCTGCTAAAATTGTATGATTAGTATATGCACAAGTCTTGGTAACGATACCGATTGCTTCATCAATTTCTATACCCTTTTCTCCTAATAAACGAATTAATTCAGGAATAACCATTGAAGGGTGAGTATCATTTATTTGAACAACTACATGTTCATTTAGCTTATGTAAGTCATATCCATTTTCTTCTGCTTCTAAAAGAATTAATTGAGCAGCATTGCTTACCATAAAGTATTGTTGATATATTCTTAATAAATGTCCAGCTTCATCACTATCATCTGGATATAAGAATAATGTTAAGTTCTTTTTAATATCCTCTTTATCAAAATTAATGCCATCTTCTACAATAGTTTCATCTATAGAGTCTATGTCAAATAATCTTAGTTTATTACAAGGTTGATTATATCCTGTAACATCTATATCATATAAGCTTGAAGTAACTTTAAATCCTCCAAATAATACATCAAATTTAATATCTGATTTATTTAACCAACTTTCTTTAGTTATCCATGGATTCTTTTCAGCTTTTTGTTTATTTTTTTCAAAAACTTGTTTAAATAAACCATAATGATAATTTAATCCTATTCCATCACCATTTAAACCTAATGTAGCAATAGAATCTAAGAAACAAGCTGCTAATCTTCCAAGACCGCCATTTCCTAATGATGGCTCTAACTCAATTTCCTCTATTTGAGATAAATCTTTACCATTTTCTAAAAGAACCTCTTTAACCTCATCATAAAGTCCTAAATTAATTAGATTATTTGATAATAACTTACCAATTAAAAACTCTGCTGATATATAATATAACTTTTTATTCCCTTTATTTGTTCCCTTATTTTTAATAATACCCTTAGTTAACTCTAATAGTGCTAAATATACTTCTTCGTCAGTCGCAGTAGCAATTGTTTTTTCAAATCTTTTCTTTAAAATTTCATTTAAATTTTCCTTAATCATTTTAATCTTTCCTCCCAATTTAAATACATATTAAATTGCATATTATGTAAGTTCTGTATAAACATTATGTAATTGTTTTCTGATACTTTATATTTATATAATACCAATTTTTTAAAATTTCAAATGTATATTTTTATTTTTTTTTGTACATTCTTATTTCAACTTTTGCTATATATAAAAAATTATGCTTAATTTTCAGAAAAATTCATAAATAAAAAAAGCAAAGAGTATTTTCTTATTTTAACCTCTTTGCTTTTAACTATATATAACCTAATCTTTCATTAATTCTCTCTTCTAATCATGAATATGATATAAGATATTATCTTTCTTATTTTTATATTCTTCTATACAGGATTTTATATTTTTAGGCACTAAATCCTTAAAATTATTTCCTTTTATTATTTTTCGTTCCATAATAATTTTTTCTCCAAACCTTGTTAGGTTATGTCCTAATTCCATAGTAAATATAATTGATAATCTTTCTATAGGATTATCTGTATAACTTACAAAATCTACAAAAATCTTTGTTAGAAACAATTCGTCATAAATTGGATTTATTATTCCTAAGTAATATCCTAAAATACAAGTTAAATAAGTATCTAAATATATTCCTGCTTCTCGTCTAATAAACCAATAACCTATCTCATCACTTAATACTTTTTCTGTAATATTATAAATTGTTTTTTCATCAACTTTTAGAGAATCTGATATACATTTTGAATGCTCCATAGTTTCTTTTAAAGATGGCTTCATCATTTGAAAAAACTTTTCTTCAGTGACACCATTATCTAAAATATCAAATATAGTATTCGTATCATCAAATTCTATAATATCACTTATGCTTTCTCTCACTATATCTATACTACTATTAATTATAATCTTAATTTTTTCATCTATCTTTAAATTTATATAATTATCATAATCTTTTCCTATTTTATAACACCTACAACCTATTGATTTCATAGGTTGTAATATGCCTATATTTGTAGCTATATTTATAAGATATTCAATATAATAGTCACTTTGGATATTTAACCTATTTATTAATCTTTCTCCCTCATCAATAACATATTTATTTTCATCTCTTACTATAATCGTTGGTTTTAAAAAATCTATCAATTTCTCTAAATCCTTAATTACTGGACTATTATTACATGAATGATAATTGAATTTTCTATAAAACTTTAATCTCCCCTCACTATCTAAATCCACTTTAATATACGGCATAATACAATAATCTCCAGGATATATTTGTTGTGCTATATTATTTATTATATAACTTGGGGTTAGATATGTTCCCCCTCTTAATGGTGAATATAACCACCTCCTAAATATAACATCCCTATAATCAATTAGCATTTCCTTTTGTTTAAGAGTTGCATCATAATATGTATTTTTAAAATCCTTTTTAAATTCATCCATAAGAGACTTTATAATAGAATTTCTTCTTAATGTCTCTATAAGTTCTTTCATTTATCTACTCCTTTATATTAATATTATTTATTCATACTTAATTTTTAATATTTTAATTATTCCCTTAATTAAAAAAATATATCAAAAAAGAACCCGTAGGTTCTTAATATTACTTAAATATCTAGTTATCAAATTTTAACTACAAATTCTTAATTATCACATATTTCTTCTTAATTTATTTGCTACAATCTCAAACCTATCTAGAGTTTTTGAGAAAAATTCATAATGTGCTGAGCAATAATAATTCATATTATCCTGACTATTTTCTCTGTGTCGTCTACATCCACCTCTGCATATATTTTTAAATCTACAAATACTACACTTATTATTCTTATTTAAAGATTCTTTCATAAAATTGATAGTTTCATTCTTATGATGTATCTCATCAAAAGTCTCTTCTAAAATGTTTCCTATTGAATATTTTTCATATGTATAAAAATCACAAGGATACATTGATCCATCACTTTCAATTATATGTTGACATGAGCATATGCCTCTCATATCACAAGATTCATAATCTTGTCCTAAGAATAGAGATACTATATTATCAAAATATCTTATACTTACATAGTTACCTTCCATGATATCTTTATACCATAAATTAAATAAATTTAATAAAAACTTCGAATACTCTTCTACATTTAATGAATAACTATAAGTTTGTCCATTTTCTATTTCTAAAGGATCTAAGCAAGGAATAAATTGTAGATATTTAAAATCATTCTTTTTCAAAAATTTATAAACACTATCAATCTTCTTACATAATGCCGAAGTAACAACTATAAGAACATTGAAGTTAACATCGTATTTCTTTAAAATATTTATTCCTTTCATTACACTATTAAATGTATCTCTATTTAAAGGATCAATCCTATTTAAATTATGAATCTCCTTAGTTCCATCTAAAGAAACTCCAACTAAAAAGTTATTCTCTTTAAAAAACTTAGCAATTTCATCATTTATAAGAGTTCCATTAGTTTGAATGTGATAATTAAATTTTGTTCCATTATTAATTTCAGTAGTGCATTTAACTAGTTCTTTATAAAAATCTAGCCCTACTAATAAGGATTCTCCCCCTTGGAAACCTATATTACAATTACCTCCATCACAATAATCATCTACCTTACTTACTATTTGTCTTAATGTTTCTTTGCTCATAAAACCATAATCTTTTATATCACGCGCATCAGCTATTGAATGATAAAAGCAATATTTACACTTCAAGTTACATTTACTTGAAGATGGCTTTATCATTAAACTTATATTTCTTTTCATCAGTATTTACCTCTCACTTTGTTATTCTCTATCCTTAAATGTTTTCAATTATACTATCATAGTTTTTTCTTAAATTTGCTATCCTAGAATTTATACTTACCTTTTTACCATTTAAAGTACCTAATATATTTTCAACTCTACATATTAACCTTCTTACGTTATCTAAAGAACTATTAATCTTACTTTGTACTGAAAAGTCTGTAAATATATTGTCAAAAAATATATCAAAAGCTATTGTTGTAGATGAAAATGTTAGTCCCTCAAATTTAATATCTCCTAATTCTTTATTAAATCTACTTATCAAACTAGATACCCTTCTAAAATGTACTTCTGCATCATTTATCTTATTATGCTTCGCTATAGAAGAAAGCATATCTCCTCCAGCAATATCAAATATCCCCCAATTTTTTGCACTTTCTAATGAATTTTTAGCAGAGTTAGCTACTATTAATAAATCCTTTCCAACACTTATAGCCTCTTCTATTTCTTTTTTCTCTAATAAATTTTCATCTATTTCTGATTCTATCATTGCTAATTTACTTTTCTTTTCTTCATCACCATATAACTTTATTAATTCTAACTTTTTATTTAATAATACCTTATATTCATTTTCACAATATTTTAGAGTTTCAAGCCTAGATTTTACGCTTTCGATGTTTTCTTTTAATAACTCTAACTTTGAACTAAACTCGTCATACTTAATTTTAGCCATTATATATTCTTGTTGCTCTTTTTCTAACTTTTCACTCTTATTTTTCATAACAGTAGCTATTATGTTAGCAAAAGATAACTTTTCTAATTTCTCTACATCTTTATGTTCTTTTTTTAACTTTATCTCTAATTCATTTAATTCTTTCTTATCTTTATCAAATTGTAAATTTAAAGTTTCTAATTTTTTCTCTAATACATTTTTTAAAGCTATGTCTTCTTTAAGCTTAATTAATTTCTCATTTATCTCTTTTATCATATTCTCCCCCTTATTCCACTCTACTCTTCCATTATAGCACTTTATTGTAAATATATAGAACACTTTATCCTTCTATATCTATTTTACTTATATCAATTCTATCAATATTTATATCAACTATTGCCATTGTTAATGGTAATGAAAACCTCTTTCTTCCACAAGAACCTGGATTCAAATAAATTATGTTATCTATTCTCTCTTCACTATATTTATGAGAATGTCCATATATAACAAGATCTACTTCTCTTAATTCAGAAGGGATATCATCTTTTTTATGAACTACGTATATAAGAGTTTCATCCATCTCTATTTCCTTATAATAAGGCAACTTTATTCCCCAACTATCACCATCATTATTTCCTCTAACAACAAAAGTTCTTGCTATTTTATCTAATCTTTCAATTATCTCTTCTCCACCTACATCTCCAGCATGAATTATGTAATCACACCCCTCAAGATTTTTTATAACTTCATCCCTTAGTACTCCATGAGTATCTGATATAACTCCTAATCTCATATTTCTACTCCTATCTGTTATGTTTTTATCTGTATACTATTTATTATTAGCATTACTATTCTTTACTATGTTATTAGGACACATAGCATATTTTTAGACCAAAAAATATTTTACAGAAACAACTTATTAATTATTTTTACAAATCAATTCACAATGTAAATAATAAAATGAAGGTC
This sequence comes from Clostridium sp. NSJ-145, assembly GCF_021044725.1. Taxonomy (NCBI): domain Bacteria; kingdom Bacillati; phylum Bacillota; class Clostridia; order Eubacteriales; family Clostridiaceae; genus Clostridium; species Clostridium sp. NSJ-145. The sequence goes on along the minus strand of NZ_JAJNOS010000002.1, from coordinate 181,673 downwards.
ATATTATACAACCTCCATTATTTCTTAGTATATTAAAAATCGGATTATTTATATTATCTTACATTTAATCTCATTCCTTCAACATTTATTACTTTTTTTGAAATTGCCCCATGAATACCTGTTACTGTATATCTGTTAACTCTAGAGATTTAGCCTTTCTCTTAAGTATATAAATGCAAATAAAAGATAACTCTATTAGTAAAGCGAATATAATCACCTTACTATCTCTTAAAAACAAAAGCTTTAATAACACCGAAAAATTCTCTAGTGTAAAATATAAAACTTGATGCAGCATGGGATGGTGCCGGATACCCTAAACATTCAAACCCTACTTGTTCTCCCAAATATTTAGCTCTAAACATGTGAAAGTTGTTTGATATTACTGTAACAGTAAAGTCTTCTTCTCCGGTTTCATCTTCTAATAATTTTTTAGTAAACAAGAAATTTTCATAAGTATTTGTAGATTTATCTTCACTTATGATTAAATTTTCATCTATACCTTTACTAACTAGATAATCCTTCATTGCTTTTGCTTCACTTATATCTTCATCCGGACCTTGTCCCCCTGAAACTATTATTTTTACATCTGGATAAAGTTTATTATACTCTACAGCAGTTTCTAGCCTGTATAAAAGTGAAGTACTTATTTTACTACCTCTAAGTCCAGCTCCCAATACCATAAGATAATCTGGTCTTTCCTTATCATAGTGATGTCCATTATAGATTATAATTCCTTCTATTATTATAAAGATAATCATACCTATAGAAAATAATACTGTTATGATTCTTCTTAAAATCTTAGGTATTCTTCCCCATATATTAATATTGAATTTTAGCTCTATAAATCCATATACAAAAAGTATCACTCCTAATAAGCCAAACATACTTGAAAAAGCAACAAATCCAGATATTAATCTTAAACCTATATAATAAATAATTAAAGCTAGTCCTACGGCAAGACATATCTTATATAACACCTTATTTTTTCTCATCCCTACATGTTTTTTCATAATATATCTCTACTCCTTTACTTTTTACATCTAATTCTTCTATATTACTGATACCATCTATCTCTACCAAAATATTCTTCTACTATCTCAAGTAACTAGCACTAGATTTCATCATACTTTAAAGTATCGCTTTTATTCTTCAGCATTTAACATTATATTAATTGTATGACATATGTATAATTTTGTAAACTTATTGTTATATAGTAAACACCTAATAATTTATATTCCCAATATAATAATATAAATAAATATTTCTTTCTTAATTAGCAAATAATACTACAGTTGAAACTTTTATTGTCTATAAAATAAATAAAGGGAGGAAAATTTAATGAAAAAGTATATTTGTACAGTCTGTGGTTATGTTCACGAAGGTGATACTCCACCTGAAGTATGTCCAATATGTAAGGCTCCAGCTAGTAAATTCGAAGAAATGAAAGGCGAATTACAATGGGCAGATGAGCATAGAGTTGGAATAGTTGAAGGTATTGACCCTGAAATTATAGAAGGGTTAAGAGCAAACTTTATGGGCGAATGTACAGAAGTTGGTATGTATCTTGCAATGGGAAGAGTTGCTGATAGAGAAGGATATCCTGAAGTTGCAGAAGCTTATAAGCGAATTGCTTACGAAGAAGCTGACCACGCTTCAAAATTTGCCGAAATTCTAGGAGAAGTTGTTGTAGCTGATACAAAATCTAATCTTAGTGCAAGAGTTGAAGCTGAATTTGGTGCTTGTGACGGAAAGAAAAAGCTTGCTGCTTTAGCTAAACAAAATAACTTAGATGCTATTCATGATACAGTCCATGAAATGTGTAAAGATGAAGCAAGACACGGAAGAGCATTTAAAGGATTACTTGATAGATATTTTTCTAAATAATAAAAGGAGTGTTTAATATGGCAGAAATAAATTGTTCAGTAAATAATTGTTCTCATAACAAATCTGGAGTATGCTACTCAAATAGAGTTAACATTGGTGGTTTAAACTCTTCTTGCTCTAAAGATACATGTTGTGGTTCTTTTTTAGATAAGAATCTTTATAGTGATTTAACTAATAATACAAATGCATCAGGTTCATGTGATGCTTTAATTTGTAAAGTTGAGAACTGTAAATATAATTGTAATAGTTTATGTGATTTACCTTGTATTAGCGTTGGTGGAGATGACGTTAAAATATATTCAGAAGCACATTGCCAAAGCTTTCAAGAAAAATAATTAGTTACCCTATGGCAAGATTAATAGGTTGCTCTGCAAAAGTGAAAAATTCACTACGTTAAAGAAAAAATTTGCTTAAATCAATAGTGAAAATTTTCTTACCTTCCACTTTGCACTGCAACCTTTCCCCTAACGTAGCAAATATTTATATTTCTGTATCAAATCTTGACTTATGTGCTGTAAAGTATATTTATCTTTGCCTCTAGGTAAATATTTCTCCTATGGAAGATACATCTTAACTTCCTGTACTTTCATATCTACTTATTCCTATTAGCCATATTCTATACGCTAGCAAAATAGAAATCATACTTATTAAAAATGTCATTATTACTCCTTGAAAAAAGCTGCCTCTTCCTAGCAAATATGCTCCGGGATAATATCCTGTAAATGCAAAAGGTATTATAAATGTTAATGTCGTTCTAATCCAACTTGGATATATATTAATTGGATATTTAACAAAACTACTTAATTGATATACCATGAACATATAACTTTGAGCGAATTTTACCCAAAAAGTAATTGATGTGACAGCAAGTTTAATAGCTGTATATATAACTGTGGCACAAAGAATCATGAATATTAAAGCAATTATCTTTCCAAATGTAACTTCAATAGAAAGTTTACTCCAAGATGTTATTAAAAGCATTGTACCTATAATTATTTCTCCAAATCCATCAGGTTGAAACTTTTCTACTATAACTTGAAAAAGTGGATTCAAAGGTCTTACTAAATATCTATCAAACTCACCTTGTGCTATAGTTTTCCAACTAAATATCCACAATTGATCTGTAAATACATGATCTATCCCCCTAGGTATCTGTGCAAACCCATATATAAATAATATTTCATAAAATGACCATCCACTTAAAGTAGGTATTGCACTAAATATAAGGCTTATAAATATTACACCTACAGATTGAACTAATATAAATCCAATAAGACCTAATATAAAATCTGCTCTATAAGCCATAAGTGTTTTTATATATTGTTGTAAGAATCTTATATATAATTTAAAATGTCTTTTCATAGCCTAACCTCCTACAACAGTTAAATTCTTTATCATAGATTTCCACATAGATTTTGCAATGATCATAAGTAAAACTATCCAAAATACTTGTATTCCTAATGATACTATAATTTCAGTATTACTAAGCTTTCCTAAATAAATCATCGTAGGAGTATAAATTACTGAACTAAATGGAAATAGTTTAACTATAGCTTGTGCCCATGATGGAAAAAATGCTATAGGAATTAATGTACCTGATAAAAGCTGAATAATAGCCTGAATAATTTGAGACATTCCCCACATATTTGTAATTTTAAAAGAAAATAATCCAAATATATAACTAAAATAAAAGCTTATAAGTATTCCTAATACAATACTTATAAAATATATAATAATATTTATTACATTTATATATCCAAAGTATCTATAAAATAAAAATGTTGTTAACATAAATGTAATTAAAAATATAACTATAAAATTATAAAATACATTTCCTAAACCTTGAAAAAACATCCTCTTCTCATAATTAATAGGTCTAACTAAATTAATTGCTATCGACCCATCTAAAACTTCCCTAGATATGTCCTGGCTTATATCTACAGAAGTCATTAAGCTAGTTAAGAATGTTATAAAAACATATATAATCATTTGATTTAAAGTAAATCCATTTATTACTGCTTCACTTGAGCTTCCATATATAGCTTTCCATAAGTAATAAGTTACAGCTAGCATAAGTAAGTCTCCAAACATAAAAATAATTACATTTGCCTTATAAGATATTAATTTTTGAAATGTATTTCTTGCAAAAGGTAAATATGTTCTAATTTCCTTTAATTTATTCATATTTACACCTCATTTCTATACATCTTCTTTACTATATCTTCAATACTAGTTTCTTTAACTATAAAATCAATAACCTTAGCTTCTTTCATAACCTCACTTATTATCTCTGCTGAAGATATTTTATTTTTATTAAATGTTATAGCTAATTTATTTTCTTTTATATCTAAATTAAAATCATCGTCTTTAACTATTTCTTTGAACTTTAAGTCATCTATAGAAATATCGCCTTTAATCTGAGCTTCTACTGTAGTTAAATATCCATACTTATCTTTAATTCCTTGAATCTCACCATCATAAATCTTTTTACCTTTATCAATTATAATTATCCTACTACATAACTCCTCAATATCATTTAAATCATGTGTAGTTAATATTATAGTAGTTCCGTATTTTTCATTTATCTCTTTTATAGCCTTTCTTACATTTTCCTTTACAACTACATCTAAGCCAATAGTAGGCTCGTCTAAATATATTATCTTTGGATTATGTATAAGCGCCGCTGCTAAATCTGCTCTCATTCTTTGTCCCAATGATAATGTTCTTACTGGATTTAAAAAAAACTCCTCTAATCCTAATAATTCCTTCAAGAAGTTCATTCGCTCTTCAAAATCTTCATCACTTACTTCATAAATATCTTTTAATAGAGTAAACGTCTCAGATATAGGCAAGTCCCACCACAATTGAGTCTTTTGGCCAAAAACTACTCCTATATTTTTAGCATTCTTTTCTCTATTTTCATAGGGTACTAACCCATTTACGGTAACGGTCCCAGATGTAGGTGTTAAAATTCCAGTCATCATTTTTATTGTAGTTGACTTCCCTGCTCCATTAGCACCTATATATCCAACTATTTCTCCTTCACCTATCTCAAAACTTATAGAATCTACTGCTAACTTTTCAGTATACTCCCTAGAAAAAAATGTTTTTATAGCTCCTTTAAATCCAGGATATTTTTTACTCATCCTAAACTCTTTAGTTAAACTTTCTACCTTTATCATAAATTCACCTCTTTCATCACTCTTCATTTCCAATTAATATTTTACCTTAATTTTACATCTGTTGAAATACTAATTTTATTCTGAATAATTTACTCACTAAAAAATATGCCTATGACATTCAGCACTTTGCCACAGGCATATCTTTTATTTGATATTATTTTTCTAATAATGCAATTCCACGTAATATAACAGCTGAGTATGATTTTATTAAAGGTATATTAGAATCAACTATCTTCTTAATAACTTCTACTCCAGCTAATTTACCATTAGCTATTATACTCCACTCTTTATCAACATCTAAAGATATCTCACTATTTACATCATAATTATCAATACTAGTTCCATTATAAATAATAATAAATTCTTCACTGTTATCTTCACTAGAAATTGAAGAAATTATGACTCCAGACTTATCATCATTATGAGCAAACTTTATACTTAGATTTTTCTTAACGTCTTCTGGTGATGTTATTTTGAATAAATCATATTGTTTTCTTATTTTTATTAACCCTTTATAATATTCAAAAACTTCGTTGTATTTAACTTTATCACTCCATTTAATACTATTAATAATATCTCCACTCTTATAACTATTATGGTCTCCTTGCTTAGTTCTAAGAAATTCTGCTCCTCCTTGAAAAAATGGTATTCCTTGAGCAGTGAATAATATTGAAGCTCCTAATAAATACTGTCTAACATTATAATTATCTAATATATTGTCTCCAATATTATCTCTATATTGTCCATATTGAGTATTATAATTTTGAGTTTTTTCAATTTGATCCCATAAAGTGTAATTATCATGCGCATCCATATAGTTTATACTTTCATCTGGATTATAAGTTATTGTATATATAGAACCTTTTAACCCTTCAACTATATTCCATGCTTTTATTGCATTATGCTGATCTCCATTTATAAATCCTCTCGAAGGAGAATTATCTCCTCTTATAGCATCTCTAAATGTATCATTAAATACTGAGAAATTTTCTTTCTTCTGAGAACCTTTATAAGTTCCATTCTTAACAGGAGAATCCCCACCTTTCCAAGGTTCTCCGTATATTAAAAAGTTCTTATCTATTCTTGAAGTTTTCCTTACAATCTCCTTAGTAGTCTTTATATCCATTAATTCCATTAAATCAAATCTTAACCCATCAACATGGTAATCTTTTATCCAATGACTACAAGAGTCTAAAATAAATTTTCTAACCATAGGTCTCTCTGTACATAATTCATTTCCACATCCTGAACCATTTGAGTATCTTCCCAAATAATCTGTTCTAAAATAATATCCAGGTACTATTTTATCCATATTTTCTGTACTCATCATATGGTTATAAACCATATCTAAAACTACTCGTATACCATTTTTGTGAAATCCTTGAACCATCTGTCTAAATTCTAAAATTCTCGTAATTGGATTGTATGGATCTGTACTGTAACTTCCTTCTGGGACATTATAATTTTTAGGATCATATCCCCAATTTCTATTGCCTTCAATATCTTTGAATCTCTCGTCTACAGAACCAAAATCATAAGTCGGAAGCAAATGAATATGAGTAATTCCTAATTCCTTTAAATGATCTATTCCTGTACTTACCTTCTTATTACTAACTTCATCTATATAAGAAGTTCCCTCTTCTACCAATCCTAAGTAAGTTCCTCTTAAATCATCACTTACTCCAGAAGTCTTATCTATTGTAAAATCTCTTACGTGAGCTTCATATATTATTGAATCAATCTTTTTATCGATATAAGGACTCTTATCTTCCTTCCATCCTAATGGCTTACAATCATTGCTATTAATATCTATTAAAACTCCCTTATCTCCATTAACACCTACTGCAAATGCATACGGATCAACAGCATAATTTATTTTATCTATAATCTCACCATCATTATTTATATCTCTAAAATATAGCTTATATAAATAATATTTACCTTGGTTTTTTTCTCTATCTATAGCGGCATAATGTGTTCCTGTTTTTTGATCATATGCCATTTCCTCTACAGTGCAATAATTCTGATTTAAATCATCATAATTATTGTATAAAGCTATTTCTACTTTATATGCTGTAGGTGCCCAAAGTCTTAAAACTATATCTTCCGTCAAAAATGAAACTCCAATTTCTTTCGAGTAATAATACTTATCTAAATAACTTCTCATCGTAACCTTACATGGATTATACATATTTGAAGGACTTACAACTACTAAGTCATTAGCATTTATATTCTTCGGTATATTAGTTAAAATTACTTCTCTTCCTCTTATTATAGTTGATACTCCCTCTATTTTTTCTCCATTTATATAAAGGTGAAAGTCAACACCTAGTAGAGGTTCTCTTGTTAAGTACGCTTTTATCTTCCTATCGTTATCAATAACCGCAAATTTTATTTTAGTTCCACAGGCCATAACAGCCTCCTTTAACGAATTATATGGGCTTGGTATTCCGTATAAAATATATAGGTTATTCTCTTTATTGCCGGTATTAAAGGTTGGACTTTGTTCTGCCCACTGGTTTACCCAGTTAGGACCCCATTGTTTTTTCCTTATTATGAAATTATGATACGGCATATATGCAGAATCTCCAAAATCTGTCTCTATATTAAAGTCTATTTCCTTTGAATCACATCCATCTTGAAATGCCCAACAATTCCATAAATAGCTCTCTCCAATATATTTATTATCATCAGTAAGAAAATGTACCAATGTTTGGTCAGGTAAACTCTTAGAAACAATAATTTTTTTTTCATTCTTATATTTATTATCAGAAGTTTGTGCAATTACAACTATTTCTGTTCCTTCTTCTACATCTTCTGAAACATATAAGTATGAATTTTCTAACTTCACCCCTTCTATCTCTTCTTTTAAATACCAATTAATATCTGGAAAAGATACTTTGTCATACAACTCAACTACTCTTCCTACTAGCTCTACTGGAGCTTTATAAGTTACAAACTTATTTGACGATAATATTTCTAAAAAATTCTCAACTCTATCCCAAGTAAACTTAAACCCATTTTTTCCACCATAGGGATTATCAACCCATATTTCATCGCCTTCTCTATCAACTAATATATATTTATATCTATACTGACCTTCTTCTAAACCATTTTCAAATTTTACATCCTTTATCATCTTTAGGGTGCCATCTTCAATATCAAGCTGCCAATTCAGTTTAAACTCTTCCAATTTTTCCCAATTATTAAAATCACCTACAATGTAAGCACATATAGCATTATCATATTTTGCTGTAAATCTTATAGTATTTGACATAGGGCTTAACTTTATCCCGTATCTACCGTGTTTATTTCCATCAACCTCAAATTTTTCAACATAATTCAGTATTTCCACTCAAACACCACCTTATTGTAATTTTCATACATACAATTTCTAAATCTTTGGTCTTAATACTGTTACTGCTAATGGCGGTACTTTAATTTTAATTTTAAATGGATCACCATTATCATCACTAGTAAATACAGACCTTTCTAAAGTCTGTCCACTTCCTCCAAATTCTATGCTGTCACTATTTAATACTTCTACATATTCTCCTTCCTTAGGAACTTCTACCTCAAAATCATAATATGTTACAGGTGTAAAATTTAAAACAAAGATTAACATATCATCTTCATTTTTACCTTTTCTTATAAATGATAATATACTCTTTTCACTATTATCTGCATCTATCCATTGAAAGCCTTCCTCTTTATTATCAAGCTCCCATAACGATGGATTTTCTTTATAAAATCTATTTAATACCTTAAAATAATTATGAACTTGCTTGTGGATTTCATATTGGTCAATTATCTGCCATTGTAACTGTTCATACTCTCTCCACTCTATGAATTGCCCAAATTCACTTCCCATAAATAATAGTTTTTTACCTGGGTGAGCCATCATAAAAGCTGCATACAATCTTAATCCAGCATACTTGCACCAATTATCTCCAAACATCTTATTTACTAATGATTTTTTACCATGTACAACTTCATCATGAGATATAGGTAAAATGAAATTTTCTGAGTACTGATACATCATTGAAAAATTCATCTTATTATGATGATATTTTCTATATATAGAGTCAAGCTCCACATAGCTCAATGTATCATTCATCCATCCCATATTCCATTTAAAATCGAAACCTATTCCCCCTTCACTTACAGGATGTGTTATCTTAGGCCATGTAGATGATTCTTCTGCCACAGTTACTATCCCTGGAAAGTTTTTATGAACAACTTCATTAAATTCCTTTAAAAAACTAATGGCTTCTAAATTTCCATTACCTCCATAAATATTAGGAATCCATTCACCATCATTACGTCCATAGCTAAGATAAAGCATATTTGATACAGCATCAACTCTTAATCCATCAACGTGGAACTCTTTTATCCAATACATAGCATTTGATATTAAAAAGCTTTTTACTTCATATCTGCCTAAATCAAAATTCCAAGCTCCCCAGCCTTCATTATTTGCCTTCCAATAATCTTGATACTCATAAGTTGCAGTTCCATCAAAATAGCTCAATCCATGTGAATCTTTACAATAATGTCCTGGAACCCAATCTAAAATCACTCCGATATCATTTTTATGCAATTTATTTATTAATTCCTTAAGTTCTGTAGAATCTCCATGTCTTGATGTTGGTGAATAATATCCTGTTGCTTGATATCCCCAAGATTTATCTAATGGATGTTCATGTAATGGCATAATCTCAACATGAGTATATCCCATTTCTTGTATATATTCTGGTAATACTTCACTTATTTCCCTATAAGTCATGAACTCTCCATCTTTTCTTCTCCATGAACCTAAATGTAATTCATAAATATTCATAGGACTACTTTGAATATCACTTTTCTCTCTTTTATTTAACCATCTTTTATCTGACCATCTAAATTTATTTTCCTTTACTAATATAGATGCTGTATTTGGCCTTAATTCAGACTTAAAAGCATATGGGTCTGATTTTAGAACTGTATTACTACCATCATAATTTGTAACTGCTAACTTATATCTTTCGCCTGGCTTTAATCCTGTTATAAAGGTTGTCCATAATCCAAGCTGATTATATCTTTTCATTTCATTTTCTTTTCTAATTTCCCAATTTGAAAAATCACCAACTACAGTTATTTTACTAGCTCTTGGTGCCCAAGTTGTAAATCTAACTCCATTTTTTCCTTTATATTTTACAAAGTGTGCTCCCATAAACTCATAACAACTTGTATGAGTTCCTTCGTGAAATAAATGCTCATCCAACTCAAAAATCTCTTTTTCTTCTTCTGTTTGAATTTTCTCCATTATTTTTCTGGAATCGGTGCCAAAAATCTTCTCACTTTTACATTCTATAATTTCTTTTGGCAATATTTCTTCGCTAATAATAGCTTTACTACTTTTTTTCGTGCTTTTTTCAATTTTACTAACCATACTCTTCTCTCCCTATGTTAACCTTTCTTTATTATCTTTTTGTATAATTATATATATTAATTGTACCATTTTTTGTACAAATAATCCATTTAAGTAAATATTATAATTTTACCCCAATTATTCTTAATATTAATATATCATATTATAATATCTTTCAAAATTATTTTTTAGCTCTAATAAATTAACATTTCTTCCTACTCTTAAAAATTCCTTTCCTTCTATAAAAAGTAGCATTATAGGTAAAGAAAATATACCATACTTAGCTGCTAAATCAATATGCTTTTCACCATTAACCTCTCTACACTCTATTTTAGGAAATTCATTTAATATACTCTCAAGCTTTTCCTTTATTGCTTCACATGCTCCACACGCACTGCCAGTAAAATAAATAATACTCATTTTATTATTTTTAATTACTTCTTCTACTTCTTTTGAATTTTCTATATTAATCACTATTATTCACCTCTATATTTGTATATTAAATCTATTATATATAATTTTAACTCCCCTCTTCTCTTTTATACAAATAGAATTTTTCTATATAAAAAAAGAGCTTTAATATATAGCTCTTAATTTTATGTTAGATAATTATCTATAAAATTTTGATTTTTATCTTAAGAGTACATATTTCCTTGCTCATAAAAATTAAATATTCTATCTAAATAGGAATGTAGTATAGAATCTCTTTCAAAATATAATTCATGTTTACCTTCATTTATATAAACTATTACACAATCCTTAGCTATTGCTTTAAACTCATTATGAGCCTCATTTACTACAAAAGTATCATTTCCAGCTTGAAAAAGTAATATTGGAATATCTATTTTCTTAATATTCTCCTCTTTTAGTAGCTTCCTAGTTGCTTTTAGCCCTTCATTTACCCATCTAAAAGATCCACCACCTCTTTGACACTCTTTATTTTCTTTTAAATACGATAAATGATGCATATATCTGTATTTATCAGAAGTTCCTGACCCTTCTAAGTCATCTATACCATCAAAATCTTTATGTCCAAATATATAATTATCACCTTTTCCTATGGCAATATAGAACTTGGCTAACAATTCTGCTATAAAATTCGAATATTTTCCTGTATTTATTTGCATCATAGGAGCATTAAGTATAGCTTTTTTAAAGTAACCAGGATATGTTTCTAGAAATAATGTACCTATAGCCCCTCCCATAGAATGTGCATAAAGATATAAATCTTTTCCCTTTTCTTTAACAATTTGATCTAAAAAACGTTTTAAATCTTCAATGTAATAATCGAACTTTTCTACATTTACTTGACTTTTATATTTTTTACTTAAGTGTCCTGACCTTCCATGTCCACGATGCTCAATACCAAATACTGAATATCCTTCTTCTATAAAATAATAAATTATTTCTTTATATTTTTCTAAGCATTCACAAAATCCATGACTTATTACTATTCTTCCTTTTTCTCTTTCAACTATATAAGTTTCATAGTAAATATCTAAGTCATTTTCCCCTTTAAAATACCCCATTTTTTTGATTCTATTTAATCTTTCTTCTACTCTATTTATATTTTCTAAATCTCTTCCAAAATTATAGAAATACCCTCTCTCTAAATTATTAATCATATTTCACCCACATTAATATAAATTTTTTATATTTCTAGCATTTTTTACAAATTAGTAATGAAACTATTATAAACAAAAAAAGAGAATTATTGCAAAAGCACTAACTCTCTTTTTTCACTTATTTTTCTCTAAAATTATAGATTATCTATTGATATTACGTCATATCCTGCATCATCTATTTTTTCTTTAATTTCTTCATCATCTGAAGTTGTATCTACTTTAGCATACTTCTCTTGTAGATTTACCTCTATTGATTTTGCATCTTTAAGTTCTTCTAAAGCCTCCTTTACATGTGCAACACATTTATTACAGCTCATTCCTTCAATTAATATTTTCTTTAACATAAAATCTACTCTCCTTAATATATTTTTAAGCTTTAAATCTTTTTAGTCTTAAAGCATTTGTAAGCACAGATACTGAACTTAAACTCATAGCAGCAGCTGCTATCATTGGATTTAATAATGGTCCTCCGAATATATGAAGTACTCCCATAGCTACTGGAATGCCTAATACATTATATCCAAATGCCCAGAATAAATTTTGTTTTATATTTCTTATAGTAGCTTTACTTAACTTAATAGCTGTTGAAACATCTCTTAAGTCACCCTTCATTAAAACTATATCTGCTGACTCTATAGCTACATCAGTTCCAGTACCGATTGCTATCCCTATATCAGCTTGAGCAAGTGCTGGAGCATCATTAATACCATCCCCAACCATAGCAACTTTTCTGTTTTCTCCTTGAAGTTTCTTAACCTCATTAGCTTTATCTTCTGGTAAAACTTCTGATAATACTATATCAATTCCAACTTGTTTAGCTATAGCATCAGCAGTCTTTTTGTTATCCCCTGTAATCATTGCAACCTTAATCCCCATATTATGAAGATTTTCTATTGCTTCTTTACTACTTGATTTTACTGTATCTGCAACAGCAACAATTCCCTCTAACTTATTATCTATAGCTATATACATAGGTGTTTTACCTTCTTGAGCTAATTTATCTGACTCTGTTCCTAGTGTTCCGACTTCTATAGAATTTTCATTCATTAATTTTAAATTACCAAGCAATATAGTTTTACCTTCTATATCAACCTTTATTCCATGTCCAGGAATAGCGCTAAAGTTTTCAATACCCTTAAATTCTAGATTCTTTTCTTCAGCTTCTCTTACTATCGCTTCTCCAAGAGGATGCTCTGAACCCTTCTCTGCACTAGCTGCAATAACTAAAAGCTCATCTTTAGAATAATTAGTTGTTATGATATCAGTAACCTTTGGTTTTCCTTCTGTAATAGTACCTGTCTTATCAAATACTATAGTGTCTACCTTATGAGTGATTTCTAAAGCTTCTCCACCTTTAATAAGAACTCCATTTTCAGCTCCCTTACCTGTACCAACCATAATAGCAGTTGGAGTTGCTAGTCCTAAAGCGCATGGACAAGCTATTACGAGAACTGAAATAAATATTGTTAAAGCAAATACAGGAGTTTCTCCTGCTATAAGCCACCCTATAGCTGCAAATATTGCAAGTCCTATTACTATAGGAACAAAGTATGAAGATATTACGTCAGCCATTTTAGCAATTGGCGCTTTTGAACCTTGGGCATCTTCTACAAGCTTGATTATTTGTGCTAAAGCTGTATCTTTTCCAACCTTTGTTGCTTTATATTTAATAAAACCTGTTTTATTAATACTTGCTCCAACTACTTTACTTCCAATAGTTTTTTCTACAGGTATACTTTCCCCTGTAAGCATAGATTCATCAACAGCCGTACTACCTTCTATTACTTCTCCATCTACTGGTAGCTTTTCTCCTGGTTTAACTAATACAGTATCTCCAACAATAACTTCATCTATCGGAATAATTAATTCTTTATCATCTCTAATTATAGTTGCTGTCTTTGGAACTAGTCCCATAAGCTTTTTAATAGCTTCTGAAGTTTTACCTTTTGAAACAGCTTCTAAATATTTACCTAAAGTTATTAATGTAAGAATAGTAACAGCAGCTTCATAATATAAATGCATAGCATATGAACTATCTCCAGTATATATCTTATAAGTACCAAATAAACTATATATAAAAGCGGCTATAGTACCTACTGTAATTAAAGAATCCATATTAGGAGATAATTTAATTAAATTCTTTGTCCCTACATAATAAAATCTATATCCTATTATCATAACTGGAACTGTTAAAACAAGCTGTACCAATGCAAAATTCATCGGATTCATCATAGGATCAATAATATGAGGTAGTGGCATTCCTACCATATGCCCCATAGTTATTATAAGTAATGGTAGAGTAAATACAGTTGATGCTATAAATCTTATAAAAAGTTTCTCTTTATCAGTTTTCTTTTTCTTATCATCTTTTATTTCTTCTTCTCTTATAAGTTTATATCCAGCCTTTTCTACTGTTCGCTTTATATCACCATAGGTAACTAAATCTTCATCAACAGTAATTGTTAATTTTTCAGTTGTTAAATTAACTACTGAGTCAATTACCCCATCCATCTTTTTAGTAACTCTTTCCACTCTATTTGAACATGCAGAGCATGTCATTCCTTCAACTTTATAGGTATGAACCTTAGTATTTTTAATTACTGTATACCCTAGATCATTAACCTTCTTTTCTATATCTTGTTCACTTAATTTATTTTCATCAAAATTAACCGTTAAAGTTTCCATTGTTAAATTAACATTTGCATCTATTATACCATCCATCTTTTTAACTCCCCTTTCTACTCTATTAGAGCATGCAGAGCAAGTCATTCCACCTATTTTATATTTCTTATTCATTTTTTATATCACCTCTTATCATTACTTTGATATTTTCTCAAATATTTTCATAATTTCATCTATCTTTTCTTCACCTTTATTTTCTAATATTGCATCGGAAACACAGTGATTTATATGTCTTCTTAGGATTTGCATATTAGCTTTTTTTAATAATGATTGTACTGCTATTATTTGGTTTGAAATATCAACACAATATCTCTCATCTTCAATCATATTTATTATTCCTTCAATTTGTCCTTTAGCTACTTTTAAACTTTGAATAGCATTCTTTCTTTCGTCCATATTTCCTCCTTACCCCCTCCCAGGTGGGGGGTGTGTTTTAACCTCATTATACTCTTTTTTTTCTAACTGTCAATAATAGTTTTTCAACTTTTCAAATTTAAATTCAAATAAAAATAGAGTTATACAAAAATCTGTATAGCTCTATTTTTTATATAGTAATGATATTCTTATTAAACTGTGTGAATTAAAGTTAATCTATCTTCTAAGTATAATTCTTTATTTTTATGAAGCAGATTTTCTCTCATTTTTTATTGTTATAGTTAATGTAGTGATTAAACCACCCCAAAGGACTACTGCTCCTAATGCGAAAAATATTATTGATGTTCCTGTCATATTAAATCGCAACCTCCTCTTCTTCATCTACTTTATTCAAATCTTTATTTTTCCAAGGTTTCTTACTAATTAATAATCCTAATATTATTCCAAAGCCAATAACTGCCCATCCATATAGAAGCGTTGCCGCAAGTGGATATCCTGCATATGGATTCTTAAATTCAGCAGTTAAACTCTGTACTAGCATTATTATTAACATCATTGGTGTTACAAACTTAACTATAAAATCCCACCATTTTCCGATTCTAAAATATGATATTTTATTTACATGATTTCTTATAACTTCTGGTTTAATTATCCATCCTATTAATATAGCTTCAAGTAAGCCTACTCCAACTATAGCATAGCAATTTACAAAGTTATCAATTATATCTAATAAGTATAAACCTGCACCTGTAGCAAAAATAGCACTCATTGCCACACCTAAAATACAAATTCCTGAAACTACCTTTTTACGCTCCCAATTTGTTTTATCTATCACCGATGATGCTATAGCTTCGACTAATGATACTACTGAAGTTAATCCTGCAAAAACTAAACAAGCAAAGAATAAAACTGCTAATATAGTTCCCCATGAACCCATAGCTGTAAATACTTCTGGGAATACTACAAAGGCAAGTCCAACTCCACTTGAAACAACCTCATCTATTCCAACACCTTGACTTGTTGCCATAAATCCTAAAATAGCAAATACACCTATAGCACATAAGAACTCAAATCCACAATTTGCAAAAGCAGTCATGAAAGCACTATTATTTATATCTGTTTTCTTAGGTAAGTAACTTGAATAAGTCATCATTATTCCCATTGCTAAGCTTAATGAATAGAATACTTGTCCATAAGCTGATATCCAAACCTTCGGATCTGTAAGCCTGCTCCAATCTGGAGTAAATAATTTATTTAATCCTAAAGTAGCTCCTTCTAAAGTTACTCCTCTAACAACTATAATAACCATTATCCCTATTAATATCGGTAATAATACTTTATTTAATTTCTCAATTCCACCTTTAACACCTTTATAACATATAAACCAACCTATTCCCCAAACTAAAAATATTCCTATAAGAACAGCCCATATAATATTTCCTAGCTCAAACGGTGAACTAGTAAGCTGTAAAAAGTCATTATGGAAAAATGCATCTGTATTACTTCCCCAGCCTTTATTAAAGCTTAGTGTAAAATATTTCATAGCCCAACTTAATATCATTGAATAATAACTTAAAATAAAAAATGCTGTAACCACTGGCCACCATCCAAGCCATTCCCACTTTTTATTTGCTCTAGCAATTGAAAGAGGTGTTGATCCTCTAAATTTATGCCCCATTCCATATTCAAGTATTAATATAGGTATACCTGCTGTAAATATAGCAACAAAGTATGGAACTAAAAAAGCTCCTCCTCCATTTTCATAAACTACATATGGAAATCTCCATATGTTTCCTAATCCTACTGCCGATCCTACTGCAGCCAAAATAAATCCTAATTTCGATCCCCATTGTTCTCTTGAGTTATCCACTATTCGTCCTCCTTCGGTTAATAACTGGTTTTTTACCTCTTATTTCTCTTGTCTATATATTATATCATTTTGATAGTTTTTTCAAGAACTTTATGGTAAATTTATATATATCAGCATTTATATTTATCATTTTATTAATTATAGTTTATTTATTTAACCATTTTGTTAATTTGAATATCAAAAAAACTCTTTAAATTGAAGATTTATCAATTAAGTTTTATTTTTTATATACCTAACTTTTTTCTTTTTAAAATCATAAAAGAATACTACTTAAAATTGCTTAAAAAGTTTTTCAATAATATTAAAAACAAATAAAAAACTAGTAGAATTAAAATTAATCTACTAGTTTTTTTATTCCTATTTAACTTTTACCTAGTGCAACTCATCACTTTCAACGTCATTAAAAATATCCTGTGTATTATTTAAGAAAAATATTGCTACTTTATCAATATTTGAATCAGTTACATACTTCTCATAAATATCATACATTAACTCTGAATTACTTTTATCTGGCTGGTATTTAAGTAGTATATTTCCTATACTGGTTCCTTCTATATTAAAATCTTTATATATCTTATACTTTCTATCTGTTGGTATAGCTGTTATTCTTAAAACCTCATTTCCTGGATAAAAGAATATCTTAACCTTTTCAAAAACAACAACTCCATATCCATTATCAAAGTTTATATTATTATATCCTCTTTTATCTAAATAACTTTTTGTAATATTAATTATATTTGTTCTTCCCATATAAACCCTCCCAATTTTTTCATACCATTCATTTGTTCCTTATAAAATTCTACATATAAATTATATCATAAGCTATAAAAAAGAAGAACATTTAATATGTTCCTCTTTCTTTATCAACCTATTTTATATCTTTTATACATAGATACTTTTTACACGATACTTGTCCAACATTTAGCCTTATGCTTTATTTTGACAACCACAAACTTTTATCTTTTCTATTACAAACTTTTTAACTTCATCAATTCCTGCTTTATTATATTTCTTAGGATCTATTGTATCAGGATTTTCTTTAAGATACGTATTTACTCCATGCGTATAAGCAATTCTTAATTCTGTTGCATAATTAACTTTACAAATTCCTCTCTTAATTGCCTCTTGTACCTTCCAATCTGGAATACCTGATCCTCCATGTAATACAAGTGGAACTGATACAACTTTTCTTATTTCTGAAAGTCTTTCTAAATCTAACTTAGGTTCACCTTTATACATCCCATGAGCTGTTCCTATTGCAATAGCTAATGAGTCAACACCTGTTCTTTCAACAAACTCTTTAGCTTCTAATGGATCTGTATATAAATCTCCATCTCCACCATCTAAATCATCTTCTTTGCCTCCAACTTTTCCAAGCTCAGCTTCAACCGCTACTCCTGAAGGTTTACACATATCTACAACTGCCTTTGATATTTCTATATTACTCTCAAAATCACTATGAGATCCATCTATCATAATTGAAGTATATCCTGCTCTAAGTGCTTGAGCTGCTAACTCAAAGCTTGACCCATGATCTAGATGCATAACTACTGGAACCTTCGCTTTACTAGCAGCAACCTTTGCATTTGCTAAAAAGTAATCAAGACCTGCATATTTTACTGTAGATGGAGTAGTTTGCATTATAACAGGAGCATTCATCTCCTCAGCTGCACTAATAACAGCCATAACCATCTCCATATTTTCAACATTAAATGCGCCTATAGCATAATTCCCTTCTTGAGCTTGCTTTAAAATTTGTTTAGTTGTAATTAATTCCATAATACCTCTTCTCCCTCGATTTTTACTTTGTATATGCTAAATTTATATTTTTTTCATTTTATTAACAGCTACTATATTAAGAACTCCTGAATAGATACTATATATAGCTACTATTCCACTTAAAATCATAAAAACTATATTAAAGTTTTGTTGTATTGCATTTAGTACGATTAATATACTTAATAGCATATATGCACATGCTTTCATCACTATTTTTTCTTTTTCTTTGCTTCTAACAATAACTTCTAACTTAGAAACCTTTTTATCTCTCTTAAAATCCTTTATTGATTTTAGCTTTTTTAGATATATTCCTCTAAAATATAGTTCTACTAAAACTACAGCTCCAACTCCTATAATAAGAGTATTCTGTAATGACTTAAAATAGTCTCCTAATAAGATTAAAACTATAACAATAATTGAATATCTGTAATATAACAATCTAAACTTTTGCTCTACTTCTTTTGATATAATATAGCCTTTCTTATCAAAGATATTGTAATAAACCGTATTTCCATATACGTCTAAATACAAATTATTTCCTGCCAAATTAGTAACATGTTTCTTCATTACAACATCGCCTTTCCTAAACAATATGTTTGATGTACGGAATAGTCATGATTAAGAACTACCAAATCGCTATCATACCCGACCCCTATTCTTCCCTTACGGTTGTCAATTCCTAAACATCTTGCAGGATTTACAGTACATGCATTAATTGCATAATTAAATGGTACCATCGCTTCTTCAACTAATATTCTAAGACCTTCATTCATCCTTAATGTAGATCCAGCCAATCCTTTAGTATCAACTAAATGAGCACTACCATCTTCATATATTTCTATTTCATTTCCACCAAAAATAAATTTAGTTCCAGGCTCATACCCTTTAGCCATTAATGCATCTGTAACCATAATTCCGTAATCTGGTCCCTTAGCATTGAAAAAATTATATAGAGCTGCTAAAGTTGAATGATTTCCATCACAAATAACTTCACCATACATTCCTTTAATTCTATAAGCTGCTCCAACTAGTCCATTTTTTCTATGATTAAATGGAGTCATTCCATTATATACATGGGTTTGTGATCTAGCTCCATGTGCAAAAGCAAGTACAGCTTCTTCATAAGTTGCTGCAGAATGTCCTATACTTGCAACTATTCCATTTTTAAACAAGTACTCTGTAAGCTCATAATCCTCATCCGTTTCAGTTGCCAAAGTTACATATTTTATTAATCCTTTTGCTGCTCTTTGATAAGCTTGAAATTCTCTTACTGTAGGTTTAGTAATAAACTGCTTCGGTTGAGCTCCTTTATACTCCATATCAAGATATGGTCCCTCAAAATGTATTCCTAATATTTCGGCTCCATCATATCCTTCCTCTACAACCTTAGCTACATTAGCCACAGCTTTAGTAAGAACTTCATTACTTTGAGTTATAGTTGTTGGTAGTATTGATGTAACTCCCTCACTAACTATACCCTTTGTCCAATTTCTAAGACCTTGTTCATTAGCATCATTTGTATCAAAGCCATATGCTCCATGACAATGAACATCTATAAATCCTGGAACAATTCTCCTATCACCATAATCTAGAGCTCCACTCTTTTCATTATAGTTATAAATATTAATTATTTTATTATAATCAATCTCAATTTGAGCTGGAATAAATTGATCTGCTATCCAAACTTTTTTACTTTGTATTAACATAGTCATCCTCCTTGTATATCATTACTTTAATTATACATAAGTTTATTTTTCTAATATTTGCACTTTTTAACATACATATTATATCTTTCAGCACTTCCATTGTATTTAAATAGCTCTTCATTATAATTAAAATTAATAAAGCTCAGCTTAAAATTTATAAAGTTTAAAATACAGTGGAGGGGATATTTTTATGAATATATTTAATATTAATGAAGAGCAAATGAAGAAAACACTTTCCTCATTTACTTTAAAAGAAATTTACCAACAACCTAAAACATGGTTAAAAACATTAAATCAAATTAAAGAAAGCAAACAAGCTATACAATCTTTTATAGATAAAGTTATCAAATGTGATGACTTTGATGTTATATTAACCGGTGCTGGTACTAGTGAGTTTATTGGTAACTCATTATATTCTTACTTAAATAAGGAATTAAATTACAAAGTTAAATCTTATGGAACAACAGATATAGTTGCTACACCTGAAAATTATCTTTCAAAAACTAAGCCAACATTATTAGTAAGCTTTGGACGTTCAGGTAATTCTCCAGAATCAATAGGTGCTGTTGAAGCTGCTTCTGTAGTTTGTAATAATTTATATAATTTATTTATTACTTGCAATAAAGATGGTGCACTTTCTAAAATGGCAGATGAACTTGATAATTGCTATGCAATAAATCTTACTGATGAAACTCATGATCAATCATTTGCTATGACTTCTAGTTTTTCAAATATGTATCTAGCTGCATATCTTTGCTTTAACCTAGATGAACTAGAGCAAAAAGAATCCATCTTAAATAAAGTTTGCTCTTCTACTCAAAATTTCTTAGATAATAATTATAAAATTGCATCTAAAATAATTGATGAATTTAATTTTGAAAGAATAGTTTATTTAGGTAGCAATACATTAAAAGGTATATCACAAGAATCTTCATTAAAGATGCTTGAATTAACTGCTGGAAAAACAGTTGCAGTGTTTGATACTCCATTAGGATTCAGACATGGTCCAAAATCTATCATTGATGATTCTACATTAACAGTCGTTTATGTTAGTAACGATGAATATACTTATAAATATGAATTAGATTTAATTAGAGAGATCAGTTCACAAAGAAAGAATAATAAGTTAGTAGTTGTATCAGACAAGCATTCAGAAGAATTAGACACTTTAGCCGATTACACAGTATCTTATAATATTAATTCAAATGCAAATAATGCTGAGTTAGGTTTAGCGTATATTACATTTGCACAAACTTTAGCAGTATTAAAATCTTTATCAATGGATTTAACACCAGATAACCCTTGCCCATCTGGAGAGGTAAACCGTGTTGTTAAAGGTGTTACGTTATATCCATATACTTGTAAATAAAAATAACTTATAAGGAATTGAGAGAGGATGAATAAATATGGTTGGATTAATAATTAGTGGTCATGGAAACTTTGCATCAGGTTTACGTTCTTCTTTAAAACTAATTGCAGGGGAACCAATTAATGTTGAATATGTAGATTTTGAAGAAACAGACTCAACAGAAACTCTTAAAGAAAAATACTATACTTCTTTAAAATCTTTAGATAATTGTGATAGTATCTTAGCTCTTGCTGATTTAGCTGGAGGTTCACCTTTTAAAACTCTAGTTGAAGTGAAAACAGAAATTAATAAACCTATGGAAGTAATAGGTGGAACAAATTTACCTATGGCCCTTGAAATATCTATGACTAAAGATATGATAGATGATTTATCTTTATTATCAGAAAGTGCTTTAGAAGTTGGAAGAAGCGGAATTTTAAAATTTGAATTTATTGTACATGAAGATGTTGAATGCGAGGATGGTATCTAATATGATAAATTGGGAAGTTGTTATGTGGACATGTATCACAGTAGCAGTATTAGTAGGAATAGCAGCTATGATATTATTATTTATCTCAGCAAAAAACCTTAAAAAAAGAACATCTGAAATTAAAGAATTTCATATTGAATTAAAACCTGGAACTAAAGTTATGTTCTGTGGTGGCGTTTATGGTAAAGTAGTTAAAGTAGGAAATGATACTGTAGATGTAGAAGTTGCTAAAAATGTAGTAGTTACTGTATCTAGATATGCTATTCAAAGTGTTGCTTAAAAAATAAAGTGCGAGCGAAGCTCACTGGTGAAAGGTCGACTTCACGAAGTGAAAAGGCTACTAGCGTAGCAGGGAAAAGTTAACTTAACTTAAAGTGAAAGGTACTAATGTAGACACTTTTTACTATTGCCATAGGCAATATTTTCACTGTCACGTCAGTGACATTTTCCCCTTTTACGAAGTCAAACTTTTCACCAAAGTGCCTCGCACTTTATTTCAATTGCTTAATTAAGACTTAAATACAGTTTGTGCATATTCACTAGGACTTATCTCAAAGTGTTGAGTAAAAGCTCTTGAAAAGTAATGAATTGAACTAAACCCTAACATAAATGCTATTTCACTAATAGTATATTTATTTTCTTTTATTAATAGTTTACTTTTAGCTAACTTTAAATCATTAATATACTTTTTAGGCGAAGTATTTAAATTATTTTTAAATAATGTTTGTAATGAAGACCTAGATACTGAAAACTTACCACAAAGTTCTTCAATTGTAATAGGTTCACAGACCATCTTATCAATATAAGCTAAAATTCCTTCTAATAGTTCGTCTTGAAAATATTGCTGAGTTTCAGTGGGTAATTTATCTGACTCTGTACCTAAATAATCATACTGGAATAATCTAATAATTATTTCATGAAAATTACTTAATATTAAATTCTGCGTATAAGGCAACGTAGATGATATATTTTTTGCAAAGGTTCTTATTGCCTTGTATAACTCTTTTCTACAGTGAAATACTCTATTGCAAATTAAACTATCATCTTTACATTCCATATCAAACATAACAGTTAAGTATGAACATGATGAATCGCTATTTACATTCTGAGTATGAAGCTGATTTTTTCCATAAATAATCAAGTCATAAGAATTCAAAGTATAACTTACATTATCAATTGATGTTTCTAATGTTCCGTTATCTACAAAGGTTAATTCATATATATTATGTCTTTCACCTTTAAACTTATAGTTTGGACTTTTTATTGTATAATAATATGCCATTATTTCTGGTATATTAATTGTTGGTAAAATTCTATTATACTCATATGGTGGATTTAGAAATTCAATGTTTAAATTATAGTTAGGTGGAATTATTAAATTAAATTTTACCTGATCCATCATAGGAATTATATTGAAATACATATTAGCCTTAATTTCTAAATTCCTATGTATTCCAAATAATTTAAATTCTCCATCACTTGAATCACCAATTAATATATAAGCCATTCCATCCTTGACCTCTACATACACTGGTTCTGAAAAATGATACAAACTAGAAATTACTCTATCAGTAGTTACCACTTCCCTTTGTATCAATTCATCACTATGCAGATCCTTTGGTTCATCATAAATAGAACCGTATTTTTTAAATTGAGCGCTTGATGTTTTATCATACATAGCAAATCCCCTCTCTCATTTTAAATATTTATCATATTGGAACTCGAAAATCTTCTCAACGGAAGGTTGTCCTAACATAATATATTCATAATTTCACTTCATTATGATATACATAATATTTTTAATAAAAACCCTTACGATAAATATATAAATACCCTATTTAATTCTATTCTTTTATACAACTATATTGTAATATAATTATAATCTTTGTCAATTATTTACTATCATTACAATAATGCCTATTTTTCGCGTTTTATGCTTTGAAATTATATTTAACATAAAAAAATCATCGTATTTTTAACCTTTTTGTAAACGTTGTTAAAAAACATAAAACAATTATTAAAAAATCCAAAGATTCCATCTTTTGTTAGTTTTATAATAAATATAAAGAGTTAATAACTTTTTACAATTTGTTAATAAAGGAGGTGAAAATATGCCAAATATCGTTTTAACAAGAATAGATAACAGATTAATTCATGGACAAGTTGCAACTCAATGGTGTAGTTCCATCGGAGCAAACCTAATTCTAGTTGCTAACGATGTTGTTGCTGGGGACAAGCTTAGACAAGGTTTAATGGATATGGCTGCTCCATCTTATGCTTCAACTCGTTACTGGACTCTTGAAAAAACTATAAGCACAATTCACAAAGCTAGCGCAAAGCAATTTATCTTCATAGTTTGCGAAACTCCTTCTGATGTATTAAAGCTAGTTGAAGGCGGTGTTCC
The DNA here is from genome assembly GCF_021044725.1 of Clostridium sp. NSJ-145. Classification (NCBI taxonomy): domain Bacteria; kingdom Bacillati; phylum Bacillota; class Clostridia; order Eubacteriales; family Clostridiaceae; genus Clostridium; species Clostridium sp. NSJ-145. The sequence continues at coordinate 156,918 of NZ_JAJNOS010000002.1, read as the reverse complement.
AATAAAGAAAGTTAATATTGGAAATATGCATATGGCTCAAGGTAAGAGACAAGTTGCTGGTTCTGTCGCAGTAGATGATAAGGACGTAGAAGCATTTAGAAAATTAAAAGACTTAGGTGTAGAACTTGAAATTAGAAGAGTTCCTACTGAAAGTGCAGAAAGCCTTGATAAACTATTCAAATAATACCTTTTTAAGGTCATTATAAAAAAACTAAATATTAAATAAGGGGGATTACAATAATGGATTTTAATGTAGTACAAATCTTATTGGTTGCAGTATTTGCATTTATTGCAGGTATAGACCAATTCAGTTTCTTAGAATCATTATACCAACCAATTGTATCTGGTGCTGTTGTCGGTGCAATTCTTGGTGATTTACAAACCGGTCTTATAGTAGGTGGTACTTATCAATTAATGACAATCGGAAATATGCCAATCGGAGGAGCTCAACCTCCAAATGCTGTTATTGGTGGAATAATGGCAGTTGTATTTGCTATTTCTTCTAAACTAGATCCAGCTGCAGCTGTTGGACTAGCTGTTCCATTCGCATTAATCGGACAATATTGTGTAACTTTACTATTCACAATCATGTCTCCATTAATGTCAAAAGCTGATAAATATGCTGAAGATGCGAATACAAAAGGAATTGAAAATCTTAACTATCTAGCAATGGGTGCTTTAGGATTATTCTTTGCTTTAGTAGTTGTTATCGGTTTAATCGGTGGTGCTGCTGCTGGTAAAACATTAACTGCATTATCTGAACAATTTGCTTGGTTCATGAGCGGACTTAGTGCTGCTGGTGGAATGATGCGTTATGTTGGATTTGCAATACTTTTACGTATCATGTTATCAAACGATTTATGGGGTATTTACTTCGCTGGTTTTGCTCTAGCAACAATAATTGGAAAGATAGACGGATTAAGTGGTTCAGCTCTATTAATTATCGCATTTATCGGAATCGCTGTTGCTATCTATGACTTCCAAACTAACGTAAAAATGAAGAGCAGTGCAGCTTATGCACCAGTAGGGGGAGGAGATGACGAAGATGGAATTTAATTCAACTCAATATAAAGATTTAACTCCAGCTAAACAACTTGACAAGAAAACTTTAAACAAAATGGTTTGGCGTTCATTATTCCTACAAGCTTCTTTTAACTATGAAAGAATGCAAGCTGCAGGATGGTTATATGGTATATTACCTGGATTAAAAGAAATTCATACTAATAAAGATGATTTATCTAAATCTATGAAACACAACCTAGAATTCTTTAATACTCACCCATTCTTAGTAACTTTCGTTATGGGTATAATTCTTTCTTTAGAGCAACAAAAAGCAGATACAAATACTATCAGAGCCGTAAGAGTTGCTGCTATGGGACCTTTAGGTGGAATCGGAGATGCTATCTTCTGGTTTACACTAGTTCCAATTACTGCTGGTATCACTGCTAATATGGCAATCAATGGTTCACTAGCTGGTCCAATATTATTCTTATTAATCTTCAATGCTGTTCAATTTGGTGTAAGATATTGGTTAATGCACTGGTCTTACAACCTAGGTTCTAAGGCAATTGATATTTTAACTAAGAATGCTAAAGAATTTACACGTGCTGCTTCTATGCTAGGTGTATTCATAGTTGGTGCTTTAACTTCTAACTATGGTGCAACTAAATTAGGAATCGTAATACCAAATGGTGAAGCTCCAATCGATATTCAAGCTATATTAGATGGTGTATTACCTCAAATGATTCCTCTAGCTTTAACATTATTATTATTCTTCTTACTTAAGAAGAAAGGTTGGAAGCCAGTTACTTGTATAGCTCTTTTACTTGTAATCGGAATCGTTGGTGCATTTATTGGTCACTTAGGTGGCTTCACAATGTGGGGATAAAATAATATCTTTTTAACACTTAAAAGGAGTTGTTAATAACAACTCCTTTTATTTGTACATACTATAATTTTTTTACTATTTCAATAAACTCATCATCGCTTTCAGCTTGGATAAATGTTCTTTTAGTATATCCAAGTACTATTCCATCTCGTCCTCCACATTCTCCAATACATCTATAATCAATATTATCTTTTCCAAATTCCTTTTCTAATCTATCTATATTTATTCCTGAACATTCTGGACATACACTTATCATACTACACACCTCTTTTTATATTTCCTTCTTTATTATAAGAATATACTGTTTAAATAGAAAAGTAAAATTAAATATAATTAAGTCACAAGTGTTCATTTTAAATTGTAGATTTATATAGCAATTCTTTTTAATGAAGAAACTACTATTTTAAATAAGAATATACCTGCTATTGAGTTTATTATTACTGCTGGCAATACTACAGTTGTAAATAGTATTCCAAAATTCATAGGAAGTCCAACTAAAATTTGTGCTGATACTAAAAATGTTGTGCCACTAATTAAAGTTCCTAAACTAAATATTATTGCTATTATACTTAACTTCATATTATTAATTTCAAATCCTCTTTTTACGAATTGTTTCATAAATATCATTAAGATATATATTAGATTTACTGTAACTATCTTATCTATTATATTAGGAACTTGTCCTAAAGGAAACTTTGTGGTTAAAGCAGTAAAAATTCCAGTTACTATTCCAGCAATTAATGATGTTTTATAATCTCCAAAATTTATAATCATTACAATAAACAACATAGCTAATGCAAAATCTGGTTGCATAGGTATTCCTAAAGCAGGTGTAATTTGATGTAAAATCGCTCCTATTCCTAAAAGTAAAGCATTGATAACTATTTTTTTTGTATTACTATTTCTTTTCATTTTATTATTCCTCCAAATATATTTATATTCTTTTTTAATTACTTCCAAGTCTTCTTTACTTGATAAGAAACTTCAAACCATAAACTCACCTCCAAAATAAACACCTATAATTAAATATAGAATAAAAAAACTCCGTCCTATAAAAATAGGACGGAGTTATAATCCGCGGTACCACCTAAATTGCTATTATAAAAATATAATAAGCCTCTCAATTTCGAATACTAACATATTCTATCTGCTATAACGTGCAGCTCACGGTGCCAGTACTTTACAAAACTGTATTTCCCTTTACTTCTAAGAGGCCCATTCACAAAATTTCTTCTTGTTAGGATCTCACCATCCCTAACTCTCTTTAATGAAGCTTGATTTCGCTACTCTCCCTCATCTCTGAATTTGTAATATATTATATATTATATTTGAAATTCTTTATTTTGTCACAATAAATTTTATAAATAGTATAAATGCTACACTTTCCTATTTAGTGTGCAATTACTTAAAATTATACTTTGTCATTATACTTTCTCTATTTTTAGCTATATCATTATAATATTCATAATAAGATAATGCTAAATAACTTCCTGTAATATTTACTACATTGCCAAACCCTAAATTTTGTAAGGCTAATACTGCATTATAACTTCTTTGTCCTGTTCTACAGTGTAAATATACAGGTCTATCTTTAGGTATTTCGTTTACTCTATCTCGTAATTCACTTAATGGAATATTAATCGCTCCTTTTATATGACCATTTTCATATTCCATTCTTTCCCTAACATCAATTATATAAGCTTCTTCCTCAACCAGTTCTCTTACTTTATCAACATTAACTTGTTTAAATTCTCCATTTAAAAGATTTGATGCTACATAGCCAGCATAATTAACTACATCTTTTGCTGTTCCAAATGGTGGTGCATAGCATAATTCTAAATCTTTTAAATCTTCTACTGTAGCACCAAACTTAATAGCTGTAGCTATGACATCAATTCTTTTTATTGCATCGCCTTTACCTATAGCTTGAGCTCCTAACACTCTTCCTGTAGGAACTTCAAATATAAGCTTAAAATGCATTGGTGATGAGTCAGGCATTATTCCTACTTTATCTGACGGAATAATTCTAACTATATCATATTTTATCTTCATATCTAAAACTTTAATTAAAGATTCATTTAATCCAGTTGATGCTGCATTATAATCAAAGACTTTAATGGCAGATGATCCAATGTATCCTTTATTAGCAGTTGTTTTACCATTTATATGATCTGCTACTGTTCTAGCAGCTTTTTGTGCAGGACCCGCTAATGATAATTTTGTGCTCATGCAAGTTAATGCATTATATACTTCTATTACATCTCCTACTGCATATATATCTTCATCATTAGTTCTATAATTACTATTTACTTTTATTGCTCCAGTTTCTCCAATTTCTAATCCAGCAGCTTTTGCTAATTCAACTTCTGGAGTTACACCGATTGCCATAACTACAGCTTTTGCATCTATCTTCTTTCCTGAAGCTAAAACGATCTTATCCTTTTCAAAACTCATAACCTTATCTTCAATTATTAAATTTATCCCATGATCCATTATCTCTTTATGAAGAATTTGAACCATATCATAATCAAAAGGTTTTAATATTTGAGATGTTGCTTCTATTAATGAAACGTTATATCCGCCTTCAATTAAATTTTCAGCAGCTTCAACTCCTATATATCCACCACCAATTACAGCAACATCCTTAACTTCTATTTCCTTAATAAATCTATTTAATTTATCAATATCAATAACGTTTCTTATAGTAAATACATTAACATTTTCTATACCTGGAATATTAGGCACTATTGGTCTTGCTCCTGGTGAAAGAATAAGTTTGTCATATTTCTCTCTATATACCTCTCCAGTAAGTATATTTTTCACTTCAATCTCTTTATTTTGTCTATCTATTGATACAACTTCACTATTTACCCTCGCCTCAATATTATATTGAGCCTTAAATTTTTCTGGACTCATAAGCACTAATCTATTTGGTGCTTCTATAGTTCCACTTAAATGATATGGAAGTGCACAGTTTGAAAATGATACATGAGACCCCTTTTCAAACATTATGATTTTATCTTTTTCACTATTTCTTCTTAACCTAGCCGCTGCAGATGCCCCACCAGCAACTCCACCTACAATTAAAATTTTTTTATTCATCTCAATATCACCTCTTTAATTTCTATTTTTTCCTAAATATGACCCAATACCACCAGATACATTAATAACATCATATCCCATCTTAGCTAGCTCACTACATGCCATAGAACTTCTTCCTCCTGATTGACACATTATATAGTACTCTTTATCCTTAGATAAATATTTTGATGGATTTCCTAAAAGGGTTTTCATCGGAATATTCTTTGCACTAACAATTGAACCACTATTATATTCATAAGGCTCTCTTATATCTATAAGTTCAACCTTTCCTACTAAACTATCAATATCATTTACATTTATTGATTTTCCTGTATTTCTATTAAAAAATCCAAACATAACTTTTCCTCCTAAAATGTTGTTATTTATGTTTTTGAAATTTATTTATCTCTTGTATATCTATAGTTTACTCATAAATTTTTAAAACTTTTGTGACTTGATTACATTAATTCATTTAAATCTTTTATTATTTGTATTTTTCCTCTTGTAAGTTTTACATATCCCTCTTTTTCTAATTCCTTAAGCCGTCTGCTAATAACCTCTCTAGCTGAATCTAATTCAAAAGCTATCTCAGCATGTGTTGCATAAATATTTTTACTTTTTTTACTTATTAATAACTTTACCAACCTTTTTTGTAATGATTCATGCTTCACTTCTTCCTTAGTCCCAATTATTAAATTAAATTTAGAATGTAAGTCTCTATACATTTCTTTTAAAAAATCCACATTATTCAAAAGGTAATTTTCAACTATATCAAATGGTATAATACAAATTCTAGAATCTTGTGTTGCTTTTCCTATTATATTTAATGGTTCACACTTCAAAAAGCAACTTAATGCCTCATGGCAAAGCTCCCCTCTTCCAATATTATAAAGATTAGTTTCTTCACCATCATATCCTATCCTTTGAATCTTAATATCTCCACTTAAAACAAATAAAAAGCCTGTACAACTAGTTCCATTGGTAGTTAAATGTTCACTGGCTAATAACTCTTTATAAATTACTTTTTTACTTATTACTCCATTAAAACTTCTATCAACTTTTTTTAAAACTGGATAAGCTTCATATAAATCTTCTATATTATAAGTCATTTTTCTCTATCACCTCATATTAAAAATATACCCTTTTTCTACTTATACTCTTAGTGATTAAATCACATACAATATATATATTATAACCGTATACTTATATTAAATTTTGTGAAATTTTATTTTTATGAAGGGAGATTTAATTGTGGAAAAAAAATTTATTAGAAAAAAAGCTTATGTAGATAAAACATACTGTGTTGCTTGTGGAATTTGTGAAAAAGCTTGTCCTTTTAATGCGATTACAATATATAAAGGAATTTACTCTAAAGTAGATTTTGATAAATGTGTAGGATGTAGTAAATGTGCAAAAGCTTGTCCTGCATCTACTATAGAAGTTAAATAGGAGGTTTTATACATTATGAAGAAAAATAAGAAAAAACATTGGTCTGAATATATGTGGATTTTATCTACCGTGTATTTATTTTTAGGACTTTTTAATATTTTATTTGCTTGGCTTGGTTTATTATGCTTCTCTATTCCATTGTTAATATCAATATTCGGTGGTGGAAAAACATATTGCAATAGCTACTGTGGTAGAGGTCAGCTTTTAAACATGCTAGGAAATAAATATAAACTTTCTAGAAATAAACCTATGCCTAAGTTTTTGAAGCATAAATACTTTAGATACGGATTCTTAATCTTCTTTTTATCCATGTTTATTAATATGATATTTAACACTTACTTAGTGTTTAATGGTACCAACACACTAAAAGAAGTTATAACACTTCTATGGGCCTTTAAGTTACCTTGGAATTTTGCCGATTATTCTCATGTAACTCCATGGATTGCTCAATTTGCATTTGGATTTTATAGTATAATGATAACTTCAACAATTCTTGGAATAGTTACTATGCTTATTTATAAGCCTAACTCCTGGTGTGTGTATTGTCCTATGGGGACTATGACTCAAGGAATATGTATAATTAAAGATAAAATTGAATTCTAAAAAAGAAGTGAAGGGCTTAAAATTATAGACCTTCACTTCTTTTCTATTTTAATATTCAATTTCGTTAGTTTCAGATACTTCTTTTATCCATCTTCCTGATTTCTTTACAGTTCTTTTTCCTGATTCTAAGTCTAAAGCTACAAATCCATATCTATTCTTAAATGAATTTGCCCATGACCAACAATCTATAAATGTCCATAAATGGTATCCGAAGCAGTTTGACCCTTCTTGTATTCCTTTATGAAGATATGTTAAGTGTTCTTTTACGAAATCTATTCTGTAATCATCATTTATTACACCATTCTCATCTCTAAATCTTTCTTCACCTTCAACTCCCATACCATTTTCTGAAATATACCATGGAATATTATTATAATTATCTTTTATGTTAACAGCTACATCATACATTACTTGTGGTGCTATTTCCCATCCTCTATATGGATTCATTCTTTTTCCTGGCATATCATAATAATCAAAGAAAGTTTCTGGCATTATAGGTGCATTAACGTCTACTTCTGTTTCCTTAGCCTTTACTCTTCTTGGTTGATAATAGTTAACTCCTAAGAAATCTATTGGATTATTCTTAATTACTTCTAATTCTTCCTCAGTATATTCAGGCATTAAATTATTTTCTTTAAGTAATTCTACTAAATCACTTGGGAATGTACCATGAACTACTGGATCTAAGAACGATCTATTAAATATTCCATCTGCAATTCTTGATGCCTCTAAATCTTTTTCATCTTGAGATCTTGGATATGATGGAGTAAGATTTAAAACTATTGTTATTTCTCCACCTGTATTTAACTTTCTAAAAGCTTCAACTGCTTTTGAATGAGCTACTATAGTGTTATATCCAACTTGAATAGCTCTCTTGAAATCTACTATATTAGGATACATAAATTTATAAAGATATCCACCTTCAGCTGGAACTATTGGTTCATTAAAAGTACACCATTTCTTAACTCTATCCCCAAATAGCTCAAAACATTTAGTCGCATACTTAACATATAAATCTATAACCTCTTTATTTTCCCATCCACCTCTATTTTGTAATTCTATAGGCATATCAAAATGGAAAAGATTTATATACGGTTCTATTCCTGCTTCTATTATTTCATTAATATAATTATTGTAAAACTCTACTGCAACTGGATCTACTTCACATGTATCAAAATCTTTTATAAGTCTTGTCCATTGTATTGATGTTCTAAAGCTAGTTAAACCGATTTCTTTCATAAGCTCAACATCTTCTTTATATTTTCTATAAGTATCACAATTTATCTCTGGACCTACACCATTATGAAATTTTTCTGGTTCAATTTGGAACCAATAATCATATATACTAAAGTTCTTTTTATCTGTCCATCCTTCAGTTTGTGGGCCTGAAGTTGCTGCTCCCCAAGTAAAATTTTCTGGAAATTTATATTTAGCCATAATCGTACCTCCAAATCTATTTTATTATCCTAATTCTAATATTTATCATAAAGATTTTCAGCATTTGTCTATACAAAATGAAATATAAATAACCTCTCACTGATTTATTGAAAATATTTTCTTACTGTAATATTATTAAAATATACTAAGCTAAAGGAGAAGTTAAATTTTGAAAAGTAAAGATATATTAAAAGATTTAATAGAAAGCATAGTTTGTGGTGAATTAGAAGTAAATTCAAAATTTCCTTCTGAAAGTAATCTTGCTCAAAAATATGAATGTAATAGACATACTATAAGAAAAGTAATGGATGTGTTAATAGAAAGAGGTTATGCTAGGAAATCTCATGGTGGCCCAACTTTTGTAAATGAATTACCTTGCACATATTCTTTAAATTTAAGCTCTCAATATGATCTTTATTCTGCTAAAGATATACATACTAAGGTTCTAAATTTAAAACAAATAGTTGCTGACGATAATATTTGTGAAAAATTACAAATAGATAAAGGGTCAAAGGTTTGGTATATAACTCGATTAAGATGTATTAATACAAAAATAGATCATATTGAATATATATATATGCCTATATCACTTTTTCCTAATCTTACAAAACAAAATTGTGAAGCAAGTCTTCTTTCATATATTGAATATGATAATGATTATGAAATTTCTCATGGCATAAAAAATATCTCTGCAGTAATCCTTACTAACGAAGAGATGGAGCTTTCTAATAAGCAAGATTCAAATCTAGCCATTCAAGTTGAAAATATAGGATATCTTACTAACGGACGAGTTTATGAATACTCTATAAATAAGCATTTTAATAATTCTATAGTTTATTATGCTAAAAGATAGTTTTTTCACTTCATATAGTTATTGAACAAATTAAGTAAGTAAATTATACCATATAAAAAATGATAAAATTAATAGTGTAAGAAACATAGGCTTTAAAACTTTAACTCCTCGATTGATTTCTATAGCTATTAATTTTATCATTTATAATATCATATTAGTTCACGTTTCGTTTAACTTGTAGTTATACTATGCACTTTTTTCTTCTTTCTCTAAGTCACAATTTCTCTTATCTAATGCCATTAAGAATGGGAACCATATAACTAATACTATTGCCATCTGTACTAATTGAAGTATTGAACCTGCAATAGAATTTGTAGCTAGGAATCCACTTATTAATACTGGTGTTGTCCAAGGAACTGCAACTCCTGTTGTTGCTGGTACTAATCCTGATGCCATTGCAAAATATGCTACTAAAGTTGCTACAACTGGTGCTATTATCCAAGGAATAGCTATTATTGGATTTAAAACTATTGGTAATCCAAATGTAACTGGTTCATTTACATTAAATAATCCTGCTGGTGCTGCTAGTCGTGCTATTTCTTTTAATTGTCTACTCTTCATAAATATTAATATAGCTAATATTACTATAAGAGTCATCCCAGTTCCACCAAGCCCAACTGTAAAAGTTTCTATAAATTGCTTTGTTATTATATTTGGCATTTCTGCTCCAGCTTGGAAAGCATTTAAATTTTCAAGTGATAAAGTATTCCATATAGGATCCATTACTGAATTTACTATAATTTGTCCATGTAATCCAAAGAACCATAGAATTTGAACTGCAAATATTGCTACTACTGTTGCTGCAATTCCACTACCTAATTTAGTTAAAGGTGTTTGTATTATTTCATATATAAAATCATGTGGATTTCCCCATGGAGTAAATGTAAATATTATATTTATTACTAAAAAAGTTGATAATGTAAAAACTGCTGGTATTAAAGCTGCAAAAGACTTAGATACCGCCGGTGGTACTGTATCTGGCATTTTTATTGTCCAATTTTTCTTTACAAAGAATGTATACATATATGCAGATAAAAATGCTGCTATCATACCTATAAACATTCCCTTAGCACCTAATCTATCTATTTGTAATACACTTCCTAAGTCTCCACCATCAGCAGTAGGAGTTAAAAGTAAGAAAGATACTAAAGAAATTGCTGCTCCGAATATAGGATCTACCCCTTCTTCTTTACTAAAGTAATATCCAATACCTAAAGTAACAAAGATTGTTGTTATTGACATAGTTGTCATTGATGCTGGTCCTAAGAAAGTTTTTAAAGAGTTTAATGTTTCTGGACTTAATATTTTATCTAAAAATGGTAAGTTAGCTATAACTAACATTATTGATCCAAATATTATTAATGGAAATGATATCATAAATGAATCACGTAAAACCCTTAATACCTTTAGATTATTAAGCTTTGTCCCAAATTCCATTATTTTACCTTCAAATTTTTGATAAAAGTTCATTTCGTCCCCTCCATATTGTAAACGTTGTTTTGATGAAACAAATATACCAAATACTTTTAGTAATAAAAATAATTGTATAGACAGATACATAATAAACATTGTCTATACAATCATTAAATTAATCTTAATTAACTTCTAATTTTTCAGTTTTTACATTCTCTTTAACTACCTTCATTAATACTCCTAATATCATTCCAACTGCCGCTGGAACTATCCATCCTAATCCTTGAGAGTAAAGTGGTAATCTTTCAAATAACTTTGTAAGCGCCTCCACTCCAACTCCAACTTGACCTAATGCATCTACTACACTAACAACACCAGTAAATATAATTGTTAATCTATACGCCATTGCATTTCCTGTAAACACTCTGTTCATCATTCCTAAAACTATCAGCATAATAGCTATTGGATAAATTGCATTTAATACCGGTACTGATATAGAAAGTATTTGTGTTAATCCCATATTTGCAATTCCCATACTTAATAATGCTAATATTCTAACAAAGCCTTTATAACTAACCTTAGACGTTAAAGTTGCAAAGTATTGGCTACAAGAAGTTATTAATCCTACACAAGTTGTTAAACAAGCAAGTGTAAATATTACTGCTAACAACACAGCTCCCGGTTTTCCAAATATATATGTTATTACATTAGTTAATGTTTGTGCACCATTTGCAGTTGTTCCAAATCTACCTCCGCTAGTTGCTCCTAAGTGACCTAAAACTGCATATATAGCTATTAACAAACTTCCAGCAATCACTCCGGCTTTTATAGAATTTGACACAACTAACTTCTCATCAGATACTCCTCTAGACTTTATAGCTAATGATATTACTATTCCAAAGTTTAATGCTGCTATAGTATCCATTGTTAAATATCCTTCTAGGAACCCTTTTACAAACGGAGATGTCACATACTCTCCTGTTGCTTCTCCATATGCTCCAATAGGTCTAAAAATACTAGCTATAAATATTAGTGAAATTAATACTAATAATGTAGGAGTTAAAACCTTCCCCATACGGTCTACAAGCTTAGCTGGTGATAAAGAAAGCCAATAAGCAACTGAGAAAAATACTAAAGTAAATAAAAATAGTGCTAATGTTGTTGATATACTTTCTGGCAAATATGGCGCAACTGCCATTTCAAAAGGTAAACTTCCAGCTCTAGGTATTCCAAGTCCCGGCCCTATTGATAAATATATTAAAACTGTAAATACTGCAGCAAATACAGGATGAACCCTTTTAGCTAATGAATATAATCCTCCAGATTTTGCAACTGCCACAACTCCTAAAATAGGAAATCCTACTGCCGTTATAAAGAATCCTATCATTGCCACCCAAGTAGCGCTACCTGCTGCTTGTCCTAAAAAAGGTGGAAATATTAAATTGCCTGCTCCAAAAAATAATGAAAAAAGCATTAAGCTTACTAATACTAAATCTTTTCTTGATAAATTCTTCATGATAAGTCCCCCAATAATCTAATCTATTATTCTTTATATCTATTACCTATTTTTATAATATCAATGTCTGTCTCCATTCGACCGCCCCCTTTTTCAGTTATCTAGATTACATTTGCCAATATAGGTATATATTTAGAGTTTCACTTAAATATAAAAAACCCGTCCCTTAATACAAAGGGACGGGGTTAACCGCGTTACCACCCTAATTCTATAAAATTAGCTTATAAAAAATAAACCTATTATAGCACTTAGTAAACGTACATTATAATACGCCTCTCTTTTAACGGTGAGCCTCCGGTAAAGATTACTCAATAACTTTTCACCTTTACTTCTCAGAGATGATTTTTCAGCTATATTTTGAACATTGGCTTGCAGCAAAATGCCAACTCTCTGTAGAACAAATCTATACTTACTTTTTCTCTTCAACGAATTTATTAAAATCAATTTCTAAATATAGAATATATTACCATTAAATCAATGTCAATACTATTTTTACATTTTTTTAATCATTATTTATGTTATTTTATTATAATATTAAATATTTTTTAATTAATATATTCACTATAACTCATTTTTAATATCATTTTATTATATATAGCTTTATCGATTTTTAAGTGTTAAACCTTTTAAGCAATCCTATAAATATTTTTAAGTTATTTATAGTGATTCTTAATAATTATTATATATATCCTCATAAGTAAAATCTAATATCATTACTGGGTTACTATTCGGATCTAACCATGTTAACAAATTTACTAAATTATTTTGTGGTATAGCTACACATCCATATGTGTAAATTCCCATATCACAATGAAGGAATATAGCTGAACTTTTTCCTGGTATTACCGGCCATCTATTATAATCTATTACAAGAGAATAATTGTAGTACCCCGGAAAATCTACTAGCTTTTCTGCAGAGTTCCATCTTCCATTTGGATCACCAAATTGCATTGTATTATAATATTCTGAATCTACATCATCAACCCAATATTCAGAACCATCTAACTCTCTATAAGGCACTCCACTTCCTGGATTACTATTGATTCCAAAAGCCTCTGTAACAGTATAAATACCTGTCGGTGTACATTTGTCCATTTCATATACTTCACTTGCATACTTCATTCCATTTTGACCTAATCTTGCAGCCACTCTCTCTACTTCAACCCAATTGCCATTTCCATCCTTTTGCCACATAACTAGTTCTCCATATGACCCTCCATTACTTACTACAGTAATGATTTGACTTGAATTTTGCGCTGCTACTGTATTAGCTATACCTAATTTATTTTCTTGAATACCAGTAGAATTATTTATATCTTTTTCATACTCTACTTCTTCTATTACAGTTTCATCTTCCTTTAAAAGTTCTTTTTCATTTTCAATATTACCAATTTTTTCTTTTAATTTATTTTCTAATGCCAAAATATCTTCATCTGGATAATCTCTTTTAAAAATCTCTATTAATGTTTTAGCCTCTTCAATATCCCTATCTATAGCTTCCTCGATTTGCACTTTAAAAATATTGATATTTTCCATTTCTTTTATATGATTATCTATATCATTCTGTTTTTGTAATAAACTTTCATTTAATTTTATAAATATATTATCCTTTAGCAATTCACTATAATCTTCTTTTAATAATTCTATAATTTCTTTTATTTCTATGCTATCTTTACATGAATCAATGTATCTATATGTTTCTAATATACTTCGATAATCTGTAATCTTCTTATCTAATTTATAACTATACTTTTCAGTAAGTTCATCTATTTTTTCAATTGCATCATCATAACTACCTTCAGATATCAAATCTTCAATTATAGAAATTCTTTTTCTTTCTTCAGCTTTAGCTACTCCAACATTAATTATACCAACTCCAGCTACTATGATTACTAACAGTATAATTATTAATAGTCTTCTCTTAATAATATAATCTTTTATTCTCCCCATATTCCCTCCACTTTTTGTATTTGTGTATAACTAACTTTATTTTAACATCTTATTATTATGTTAACCATAACCTAATAAATTTTAAAGGAGTTACTTTACGTAACCCCTCAAAACTTTTTAACTTTATATAAGATTATCATTTTTTAATAAATTATATAAAGTTGGACTCAAATTAAATTGTTTCATAAGATTCTCAACTTCAACTAATACTTTCTCTCTCTTCTCCATAGATATATTACCCTTAGAAGCTCTTATTAAAATATTCTTTGGAGAATGAGCAATATCTATAAACTCTAATAATTGAGTTTTATAACCTAAAGCTTCTAAAATATTGGCTCTAACTGAATCTGTCATAAGTGCAGCTATTCTTTCTTGAACTATTCCATATCTAGTTAAAATAGATAATTCCTCTGTTTTCATTTGAGCATTAAACTCATGCTGACAGCAAGGAACAGAGAATATCATCTTTGCATTCCACTTTACTGCATTATATAAAGCATAATCTGTAGCCGTATCACAAGCATGTAGAGTTATTACCATATCAACTTTATTATTATATTTAAATCCATTTATATCACCAATTTCAAAATGAAGATTTTCATAATTATATCTTTTAGCAATATCATTACATTTTTTTATTACATCTTCTTTAAGATCTAACCCTATCATCTTAACATTAATCTTTTTAATTTCTACAAAGTAATAATATAACACAAAAGTTAAATACGATTTTCCACAACCAAAATCTAATATAGTAAGCTCTTTTTGATTATTTTTCTTTATTTCATCATCAATAATTTCTATAAATCTATTTATTTGCTTATACTTATCATATTTTGAATTTACAACTTTCCCCTCTTTAGTAAATACACCTAAGTCTATAAGAGGCTCAATTATCATCCCTTCTTTAAGTATATAGTTCTTTTCTTTATTGTGAGATTTATTAGCAACTTTTTTATTATCACTGTTCTTCTTGCCTAAGAATACTTTTCCTTTTTTAGAAATCTTCATATCAAAAGTTATAGTTTCACTCCACGCATTAACTTGTTTATATTTAGATTCGATTGCTTCTAAAAGGCTCTCTTCTAAATCACCTTTATCAATATTCTCATGGAAAACTTGCTTATCAGTATATTTTTCAATCTGATAATACTCTTTTCCTTTCTTCTCTTTTAATAAAAATACTATTTTATTATATTGAACATCACTTTTCATCTTGTTACTTATTACTACTTTAACGATATTTTCAGATACCATATCACAAATAGCTTTTCTTAAATCGTTCATATTAACACACCTTATCACTTCTAAATTTCTTATAATCTATACGATATATTATATCGTTATTTCTCTAAAAAGAAAGAGTATTCTTAACTAAAAAAAGGTGCTTTCGCACCTTTTAATGACTTATCTCTATTTTGTGATGTGCATCAACAGTAGCTTCTCCTGCTTTGAAGATTGCTATCTTTGTGCACAATGGTCCTATAAGCTCATATATAACCGTACCTGCTAGTATTATAGCTCTTATTGATGCTCCACAACTTGGCAATGCTTCTTGGACTATCATTGTAAGTCCTATTGCAACCCCTGCTTGAGGTACAAGCGTTAATCCTAAATACTTCTTAACTACAGGTTGACTATTAGCAAGTTGTGCTCCTATATAAGCACCTAAAACTTTACCTATTACTCTAAATACAACATATCCTATACCAATTAACCCAACAGTAAGTAATACTGATAAGTCAAGCTCTAATCCTGATATGGTAAAGAACATTATAAATATTGGCGACGTAATATTATCAATTGATGATAATAACTTTGATTTACTTAACACTAAATTACTTACAGTAGCACCTAGTGCCATACATGCTAATAAATTTGAAAGATCTAATAAATCTGCTAATCCTATAACTAAAAATATAGCTGCAATTACAAGATTCATAGCATTTTCTTTTTGCTTAGAAAGTTTATTAAAATAAGTTAATGCAAATCCAACTGCACATCCTAATACTATAGAGAAGAATATTTCTATAAATGGATTTAAAAATGCCATTATTGAAACACCATCTGATCCTTTAGAAATAATTTGTGCAATAGCTATTGAAATACCAAATGCTATAACTGCAATAGCGTCATCTATAGCAACTACAGGAATTAATGTATCTACTAATGGCCCCTTTGCCTTGTATTGCTTTAAAACCATAATAGTTGCTGCCGGTGCAGTAGCTGATGCTATTGCTCCAATTGCTAAACTAAATTCCCATGTTTGTCCAAATATAAACTTCATTGCAAGCGTTACTACAAAAGTTGCCATTAACGCTTCAAATAAAGCAATTATTATTACGCCTTTACCTATATTTTTCAATTTATTATAATTTAATGAACTACCAATGTTATAAGCTATAAACCCTAATGCAGCTTCAGAAATTATAGTTAAACTTTCTATAGCCTCATGTGGTACTAGCTTTAAAACAAAAGGTCCTATTAATACCCCAGCTATTAAGTATCCTGTAACTCTAGGTAATTTTAAATAAGAAACTACCTTTCCCATTAGTAATCCAAAAATTAATATTATTGCTAGGTAATAAAACCAACTCATTCTGTTTTCCTCCTTTATTATTACATAATCCTCTCACTCAATTACTGCAATTATAAAGGTATACCCTCAACTCTTCCTACAGGAACTGTAAATATTATTCCACTTCCTGGCGAATCAATATCTACAAATTTCTTAATTGCTGATATTGCACTATCTACCATATTACTCTTCAAAACAGTTAAAATTGTTTTCTTTTGAGCTCGTCCATCATTCATTAACAACTTTAATGAACTAAATAGACTAAACTCTTCACATTCACTTAAAATATTTGCCATTCCTTGAGAATCAATTATCGTAGAGCCTTTAATTCCAAGTTTATTGAACTCTAACATTATATCCTCAATATTTTCATTTTCTTCTAAAATAGTTACAAGCAATTCCAATTCTATCCCTCCTAAAAATATACACTATTTTAAATTATATAATTGCAAGTATTATTTTTCAAACTTGCAAATTTGCTAATTAATTCGATTTAAAGTCATATTTACCTATAATAACGATATCATTTCATTTTAAGTAATATTCATAAAAAACTTGAATGTATTTCTATATTGTATTAATAAAAAATGCGCGTATCTATAATTTTATGATACACGCATTTTTATTATTAAGATATCTTATTAAATTTTATACTAACCTTAAATAAGTCGCCGTCTACACTTATGTTAAAGCTTCCACCTTGAAGCTCTACAAAGCTCTTTGCTATAGCAAGACCTAATCCTGATCCTTCAGTATTTCTAGATTCATCTCCACGAACAAATCTTTCTGCTATAGTTTCTACATTAAAGTTAATTTCCTCCGCTGCCATATTTTTAAGAACAATTTCTACATAAGTATCATTTTCAAATATATCAATATATACTCTTGTTCCTCTCATAGCATACTTAGTCATATTTATTACTAAATTTTCAAATACTCTAAATGTACGCTGACTATCAAGAGGTAAGATTACTTTTCCTTCTGGAAAGTTATTTCTGACTGTTAATCCTGCTTCAAGAAGCTTATCATCTAATTCAAGTATAGTCTGCTTCATCAGTGATACTACATCAACATTTTCTATATTTAAAGTTATATTTCCACTGCTTGCCTTACTCATTTCAAATAAATCTTCTATAAGAGCTTGAAGTCTTTGAGCTTTTTTATCTAAGGTATCTAAATATTGTCTACGTTTTTCTTCTTCTAGATTTTCATCCTTTAAAAGATCGGTATAAGTTATTATAGCTGTTAAAGGAGTTTTTAAATCATGAGATACATTAGATATAAGGTCAGTCTTCATCTTCTGACTCTTAACCTCTTCATCTACAGCCTTTTTAAATCCTGATTGAATCTTTTCTAAATCTTCTTTAAAAGGCTCAAATAATCCTAAATCCTCTTCAATAGTTACATCCAGTTTTCCTTCAGCAATTTTATTTGTAGCTTTCTTTAGTATCTTATACTTCTCACTTATTTTATCAACATATTTTCTTATTACAAAGAACAATGTTACCGAGTAAAGTATCACTACAGGTATTCCAAATAACCATATTGATGTTATACCTATTAATATTGCAGCATTTATTAAAACAACTTTAATTATAAGTTTACTATTATTATCACTTAAATCTATACTAGTTACAGCATCTAAAGTTTTTCTGATATATCTAACGATTAATGTAATAACTCTACCAACTATAGTTCTTCTCTTAAAGTATTCCTTTATTCCAATATTAAAAATATACTTTATAACTAATATAGCAAAAAATACAACGCCAAAACATATAAACCAATTTACAAAGTTAAGGAACCATATTGTATTATTAGATAATGTAATTCCATTTACAAAGAATCCAAATAAATACTCTAAATTTCCTTCTAAAGTTGGTTTTACAATATATCTAGGAGATACAGCCATAAGCATTGCTGCAAATGTACATATTACTATCCATATTTCAAACGGTATTTTTGATAATCCATTGAATAGGGCCATTTTTTTAGCCTTTTTAATTGGGAATATTAATGCAGCTAGCAATATAACTGCCGAAATTATCATTACTGCTGTAGTACCAGCCATTTCATATCCTATCATATTTGAATCTTTTATTCCCCAAGATATCGAATCATCATAAATTAATGACTTAGGCACTGCATACACAAAAGACATATTTTTAATAGGCTTCATTGTAATATCATAATATCCATCTAAGTCACTTAAATTTTCTTTTAAGATATATTCAAAATTTTGCTTATCTGCACCTTTAATATCTGATACAGTCAGAACTCCATTTTCATCAAAATTCAAAAGTACAAAAAACTGAAATTGCTCCTTATCTAATGAAGATATATCCATATTCTTCTCTTTGATAGTTATGCCTTCACCTATATTAGTTTTCTTTATATCATTTTCTTTATCGTATGAATAATATAGTAAATTTCTATAGCTTTCATTTATATTCCTACTCCAACTGCTAAACCTTGAATTAAATCCATTAGCATACGAATCTTCATAATACTCTTCATCATTACTGTATATATTGTTACCAAAATCCAACAAACTCTCTGCTGGATTAAGATTCCCACCTGCTTTTTCTGATAATGAATTAAAATAATTTACATAGCTTGTTTCTGCTATAATGTCTGCAAATCTATAATCATCAAAATAATTATCTCTTATATTTTGTGCATTCCTATCTATTATAGGGTATGATTTGCACATCGCTATTGCCGCCATTGATATAATTAATATAGCTACTATAGTAGCAATTATCCCTTTGCTAGTATTATTGTTTTTCAATTTTGTATCCAACTCCCCACACCACCTTCAAATATTTTGGATTTTTCGGATTAACTTCAATCTTTTCTCTTATTTTTCTTACATGAACCATTATTGTATCAGTATTTATAGCCTGCTCATTCCAAACTCTTTCATATATTTCCTCTGCTGAAAATACTCTTCCTGGATTTTTCATAAGCAAAGCTAATATTTTAAATTCAATTGGAGTGAGTTTCACAGCTTTTTCATCTACTGTTACCTCTTTAGTCTCAATATTTAATTCAAGACCTCCGACTGAATATATATTTTCATTTATCTCTTTATTGCTTACCATATTTAGAAATTTAGAATATCTTCTAAGTTGTGAATTAACTCTAGCTAAAAGTTCTAATGGTCTAAATGGCTTTGTTACATAATCATCAGCACCTATATTTAATCCCATTATCTTATCTACCTCTTCTGATTTCGCTGATAACATTATTACAGGAAAATCATATTTCTCTCTAAGCTTCATAACAAAAGTTATCCCATCCATCCTTGGCATCATTACATCTACTATAGCGAGATGTATAGTTTCTTTCTCTAGAACTTCTAATCCCTCTATTCCGTTATTAGCTATAAAAACTTTATATCCTTGATTTGTTAAATAAGCCTCTATCGCTACTGCTATATCATTTTCATCTTCAACTACTAAAACACTATATAAATCCATCTTAATACCTCTTTCTATAAGTAAGTCATGAAATCTTAACTTTAGCAAAAACAAACTACGTTTATGAATATAAGTAACTATTTTTCCTATTCTTACTCACTAAATTCTTTTATTATATACTAACATAGAAAGTATTATTTTCCATAATTCATTTTCTTATTTTCTCTTGTTCTAAACTACCTTTTATATAGAATGATTATTTAATGATATTTCTATTTAAGATAATATCTTTATAACCCCATCCCCTAATATATATCCAGAACATATAAGAGTTGAATCCCATATTAAAATTCCTATAGCAGAATATGCAGTATATTTAAGAAAATTAAGTTTCAGTACCCCTGCTGGTACAGGTATTATAGTTCTTGCCATTGGAATCATTCTGCTTATCATCACTCCAACATTCCCTTTTCTTCTTAAGTATTCTAGTTTTTCATCTATATATTCACTTTGCTTTGGAAACCTCTTTGTATACTTATCTAGTATATAATTTCCTCCATAAAAACCTATAAAATATAATATCCAGCTTGCTAATAATGATGCTATTACTGATAGTATCACTATAAAAATAATATTTTCATTATGCTTAGATGCCCAAAGACCTACCATCGGCATTATTACACCTGCTGGAAACCCTGGCATATTTAAATTTTCTAAGAATATTATCAAAAATATAACTATAGTTCCATATTGAGTTATATTATTCATAATACTGTTCCCATCCATCTTTTCTCCATCCCCCTTTCTTTACTATACTTCAATGATATCTTTTAAAAGTTAAGAAGAAGCTAATACATTTCTAAAGAAATTCTTAAGATTAAAAAAACGGCTAATTTAGAATTAACCGTTTTTTATTATATTTATATTTAATTATTAGGCTTCTAGCTTTAATGGCACAAAGAAAGTTTCATCATTAGTCTCATTTATAAATCCACCTATATTATATACCTTATTTAGCATATCCATAGTTATAACCTTCTTAGCATTACCTTCATTTATTATCTTACCATTTTTCATTATTATAATATTATGACTATACTTAAGAGCCTGATTAATATCATGAAGAACCATAACTACTGTTAATTCTTCTTCTCTATTTAACTCTTCTACAAGTTCTAATATTTCTATCTGATGATAAATATCTAAATATGTAGTTGGTTCATCTAAAAATAATATTTTACTCTTTTGAGCTAAAGCCATAGCTATGAAGGCTCTTTGTCTCTCTCCACCTGACATACTCATAACTGTCTTATCTTTTAAATTAGTAAGCCCAGTTTTTTCAAGTGCCCATTCTACTATATCTTCATCACTTTCATTATTTCCTTGGAAATACTTTTTATGAGGTATTCTCCCATAAGATACTAATTCTTTTACAGTAATATCTCCTGGTACTGTATTTTGCTGATGTACTGTTGCAATTTCCCTTGCGATATTTTTATATTTAAGTTTTTTTATAGACTTTCCATTTATTATAACATCTCCAGATGTAGGTTTATTAAGTCCTGTAAAAATACTTAATAATGTAGATTTACCGCTTCCATTAGGTCCTAATATAGTAGTTATCTTACCTTTTTCAATTTCAACATTTAAGTTTTCTATAAGTTTTTTATCTTTTTCATAAGAGAACTCTAGATTTTTTACTTTTATCATTACTTTAAGTCACTCCTTCTTAAAAGATATAAGAAGAATGGTGCTCCAAAAATACATGTTACTACACCAACTGGTATTTCATTAGGTCTCATGGCCATTCTTCCAACTGTATCCGCAAATAATACTAATAATGCACCGATAATCCCACTGCAAGGAATAAGATATTTATGGTCAGAACCTATTATCATTCTGCATATATGTGGAACTACTAATCCTACGAAAGATATTACCCCAGCTATAGCAGTTGATATACCTGCTAAAAATACAGCTACTGCAGTAACTACAATCATATATACATCTGCATTAAATCCTAAACTCTTAGCATTCTTGCTTCCTAAAGCTAATACATTACATATTTTACTTAACATAAATGCTGCAGCAATTCCTATTACTGAATATATAGCTAATACATATACATTACTCCAATTTACAGTAGCAAGACTTCCCATCATCCATTTTTGAATATTGCTTGAACCTAATCCTGCACTTACTGTAATCATAGATGAGAAAGCACCTAATAATGCATTGCAAGCTGCTCCTGCTAAAACTATTCTTATAGGAGAAAGTCCTTTTTTATATGCCATAAAATAAACTAAACCACATGATACTAATCCTCCTAAAAAACCAAATATAGGTCTTGAATTAGTAACTCCAGGCATGAATACCATTAAAAATACAGTTACTAAGCATGCACCTGTAGATATACCTGTTATATATGGATCTGCTAATGGGTTTCTTATTACTGACTGTAATAGTACACCTGAAATAGCTAAGTTAGCTCCAACAAGAACAGCTATTATAACTCTAGGCATTCTTAAATCTTTTATTATTCCTATATTACCATCTGTTTGCCCTGTGAATAATCCTTTTATAAGCTCACCAAATGTAATATTTATACTTCCTAATTTTAATGAGATTAATATACCTGCTACTAATATTATAAGAGCAACAGCTATAAATAATCCTCTAAATTTTTTATCTAAAGTTTTCATAATTACTCTCCATTACCGTGGACTATATCACTTAAAATATCTAATCCTTCTA
This sequence comes from Clostridium sp. NSJ-145, assembly GCF_021044725.1. Lineage (NCBI taxonomy): Bacteria > Bacillati > Bacillota > Clostridia > Eubacteriales > Clostridiaceae > Clostridium > Clostridium sp. NSJ-145. The sequence goes on along the minus strand of NZ_JAJNOS010000002.1, from coordinate 133,974 downwards.
TAGCTTTAAGATTTGCACTCATTCCAAAATATGAAGTGTCTAAGTATACAACATCACCATTTCTTACAGCTTCAATGTTTTGCCATGCAGCATCAGTTGCCATTTCTTTTTCTAATGCAGCTTGTGTTTCTTCTGGAAGGGCATGTACCATTACTAAAATCTTATCTGGATTAAGCATTGATAAATCTTCTTTATTATAAGTAGTAAATGACGTACTGTTATCAGCTATTATATTTTTACCTCCAACCATTTCAACTAAGCTACCAACATAAGATTTTGATGTTGCAATCATAGTTGATCCTGGTGCTGCAAATAAAACTAATATTTCAGGACTCTCTAATTGTGCTGCTTTTTCAGCAACCTCTTTTTCCTTAGCTTCTAAGTTTGCTAATAAACTTTCAGCTTCTGTTTCTTTATCGAATCTTTTTCCTAAAGTATTTATTGCTTCTTTTAATCCATTTAAACTTTCTAAAGATACGAATTCACTTGGTATGTTATTTTGAGTAAAAAGTTCCATATAATCTGACCCTAAAGTATCAACTGAAACTACAACTGTAGGATTTAAAGATTTAATAATTTCTAAATCTGGGCTCATAGGGCTTCCAACCTCTACTGCACCTTTTGTGCTTTCAGGAAGCTCATATGATGTTTGAGGAATTCCAGAAACCTTTACCCCTAAAGCATCTAAAATTTCTGTAACTGCAACAGATGTTGCTACAACTACTTCTTCGCTATCAGCTTCCACAGCTACTTCTCCACCATTAGCTTCAACTACAACATTTTCTTCAGCAGCTTTAGAACCACAGCTAATTAAACCTAAAGACATAATTCCAGCTGCTATTATTGACATAATTCTTTTATATTTCATAATAAATAACCTTCCTAACTACTATTTCTTTTTCTTAGCCTTAATTACTAAAACTGCAACTATACCTGCTATAACTACAACTGCTACTCCACCAGCTACAGCCATAGTTTTATAATTTTCTGAAGCTCCTGATGTTGCATCTACTTCTGTAACAACTTCTTCTATTAAATCTTCTGCAACTACTTCTTCTATAACCTCTTCTGCTTCTTCTATAGCTTCAATTAAAGTTAAAGTTTCCATCTTAGGAATTACCTTAAACTGTACATCTCTTCCCATTGGTGCTACATAAATTAAAGCATCCATATCTGCATCTACTTTATCTACTTCAACTTTAAGTTTAACTATACCTTCTTCAGTTACCTCGTCTACCATTTCAACTGCAGTATCTTCACCATTAACTAACATTCTGTAGTTTTCCATATAGTCACTTCCTGAGAAACCTATAGTATAAACTATTCCGTCCTTAGTCACTTCTACTTCCATAGTAGGTAGTAAGTAACTTCTTGACATTGCCATCCCTGTTTCTGATTCATGATAAACCTCATTTTCAACTTCATAAATACCACTTGCTATGTCAGCATCTGCTGCATATGCACTCTTAATTCCCATAGTGAAAAATAACCCTAAAACCATTACGGCTATTAATATACTCTTAAATTTATTTAATATTTTCATATCTATTTCTCCTTTATAGCAAATATGAGGTAAATAAATAGTATTACTATTTTATTTACCCCGCACATTATTTTATTTTTTCTTTTTAGTTAAAACTGCACCTGCAGATGTCATTAGTAACCCTAATCCTGCTACTACTGCTGAGCTTGCTGCAGCTCCTGTGTTTGGTAATGTTTCTACTGTATATTCTTTAATGAAAGTTAATGTATCTGTTAGTAATTCCACACCAAATTCAACATCTCTTTGCATTGGTACAACATACATTTTTACCTTTATAGAATCATTTAAGCTTCCAACTGCAAATCTAACATAAGTTTCATCACCACTTGTACTCTTGCTTACGCTTACCTTGCTTCCATTTACATATATTTCATGATTTTGCATGAATTCTGCCCCTGTAAATGTCAGAGTAACATAGTATTGTCCTTCAACTTCTTCAACTCTTGAAGTAGCACTTAAGTACATTCTTGCCATAGCTACTCCTGTTTCACTTTCATGAGTAACGTTATTTTGAATAGAATACAACTTTCCAACTATTATTTGTGGTTCTTCTTCTTTTTCAGTTTCTTCTGTTGTTCCTGAAGTTTGTTCATCTTGTGTAGTTCCTCCAGTTGTACCACCAGTCGTTCCTCCAGTAGTACCATTAGTTGTACCACCTTGTGTAGTTCCACCTGTTATTCCTTCATCATCATTCTCAACTTCAACTAAAGTATCTTGTAATACTTTAAGACCAAATGAAATTCTTCTTCCACCCATAGCATTAATTTTAGTAGATATTTCTATTGAATCATCTAAGCTATCTAATTCAAAGCTTAATCCAGCTAGAGTTGTTCTTATCTCTTTAGTTTCAACTTCTTTACCATTTACATAAACTATAACATCGCTCATTTGCACTGCACCAAATTCAGTAAAGTTTATAGTTACACGGTATTTTTCACCTATCTTTTCTATCTTCATATCTTCTGATAATGCTTGTCTAGCCATTGCCTTACCAGCTTCGCTATCAGAAACTATTTCATTTTTACCTGTATAAGTTTTATCTGTTTGAGTTTCTTCAGTAGATCCTGAACCTGTACCTTCTGAAGGCTTTTGAGTTGCTCCTGTACTTCCATCAATGTCTCCGTTTCCAGAATTATCATTGTCAGGTATTTCTGGAGTCTCCGGAGTCTCTGGAGTTTCTACTGTATCATCTTCTACCTTTACTAATTCTCCCTTATGTAATATCTCCATATCTACTGTGTGCATTCCACCTGGAGCGATAAATTCAGGGATAAATTCATTATAATAAGTTAGGTTAACTTTAATTCTTGAATTTAATACATCTGTTGATTCGATTTCAAAACTTATTTCTTCCTCATTTGCTATAAATTCTACTTCTTCTCCATCTATAGTAATAGAACTTATTGTTCTTACTGTATCAGTTTCTAATTCTAAATTAGTATATTTAAGAGTTACAGTTATCTTTCCATCTTCTACTGTTACAATAGATGTTGTATCTATATAATCTCTAATTCCGCTATCTTCAGTACTTCCTACTTTAAACGCATCATTTTCTATTTTATAAGTTCCATTTTCTAAAGTATTAACTTCTTCTTTATCATCTTCAACCTTTGATAATTCTCCAATGTGTAATATCTCCATATCTACTGTATGCATTCCACCTGGTGCAATAAATTCTGGAATAAATTCATTGTAATAAGTTAGGTTAACAGTAATTCTTGATGTTAATACATCTTTTGATTCAATTTCAAAACTTATTTCTTCTTCATTTGCATTAAATTCTACTTCTTCTCCATCTATAGTAATAGAATTAATTGTTCTTACTGTATCAGTTTCTAATTCTAAATCAGTATATTTAAGAGTTAAAGTTATCTTTCCACCTTCTACTGTTACAATAGATGTTGTATCTATATAATCTCTAATCCCGCTATTATCAGTAGTTCCTACTTTATATGCACCATTTTCTATTACATAAGTTCCATCTTCTAAAACTTCTGGTGCAGTAGTTGACGCCTTAGTCACAGTATCTACATTATTTAAAGTTGATGCACTAGCTGTTACAGTTTGTCCACCAACACTTAAAACCATTGCTCCTAAAACAAAAGTAGCAATAATTTTTTCTATCTTTTTCTTTAACATAATTACTTCCCCCTATAAAAACATATTTATTTGACATTCTTTAATTTATATTCCATAATAATTGATATTGATTCTCACTCTCTGCAATTATAATAACATATATTTTTTTAATATGTTTTAACGATATTTATATTTTTTTTAAATATATTTTGTTAGTGTTATAAATTTTAAATAATAGTATATCTCAACTAAAAAGGCGGTCTAATTATGAATACTTATAATGTATTAAATGATTTTTTTACTTGCTTATCACTACCAACTTTAGTTTTAAATAACAGCTTTAAAATTGTTCATTCACATAAATATAATGCTGAATTAAAAAATAGCTTTTATACATCCAAAGCAATTGATATTTTAAAAAATAGTCTTTCATATTCGAATCCAATTGCTATAAATATACCTAATAATATTTCATATTCAGCTATTGCTTTTTATCATTATGACAATATGCCTGCATATATCTTGATAGGTCCTTATATTATCCAAGATAATAAAAATACTAAAGTTAACACTTGTGATTCTAGTATATTAACTATAAATAAATCTCTATTAGATGATGTTATAAACCTATATTCAAATCTAATAGTAAATAAATATAAAACTACGACTCCAAACGGAACTCTTTCTCCCTTTGTAAAAAGAGCCATTGAATATATAGAAAAAAATTATAGTAAAGAAATTTCTATAGATGACCTTTGCTCAGAGCTTAATATAAATAAATGCTATTTCTGCTGTGTCTTTAAAAATGAAACTGGTCAAACATTTATAAATTATTTAAATAATTATAAAGTAGAAAAAAGCAAAGAACTCCTTGCTAACACGGATTATTCTTTGCTCGATATAGCTTTATCTGTGGGATTTAATAATCAAAGCTACTATAGTACAGTTTTTAAAAAATTGACCAACCAAACTCCTATTAAATATAGAGAAAGTTTAAAAGAGTAACTCCTCTTGTTATTTTAAATCATTCACCCGTAATCGGGTGATTATGATTTAAAATAAAATAAAAAGATGCTTTGAACCACTTCAAAACATCTTTAAATAAAATTTAATTATTCAATTAAATATTAGTCAAATTTTTTTATAAATCTTTCTATTCTCTTTAGAGCTTCTACTATATTTTCCATAGAAGATGCATAACAACATCTTATAAATCCTTCTCCACATTCCCCAAAGGCATTTCCTGGCACAGCTAGTACCTTTTCTTCCATAAGTAACATCTCGCAGAACTCATCTGAAGTCATTCCGGTAGATTTAATACATGGAAATACATAAAGTGCTCCCATTGGTTCGAAGCAATCTAATCCCATCTTTCTAAAGCCATTAACCATAACTCTTCTTCTTCTGTTATATTCTTTTGCCATATGTCTTACATCATCATCACCATTTTTTAATGCTTCTATTGCTGCAAACTGTGCAGTTGTCGGTGAACACATTATTCCATATTGATGTATCTTCTTCATAGCATCTAATATAATAGGATGAGCGCAAGCATATCCCAATCTCCATCCAGTCATTGCATAAGCTTTAGAAAATCCATTTATAACTATAGTTTTTTCCTTAACCTCTGGGAAGCTCGCAATAGATACATGTGGCTTGTCATATGATAATTCTGAATATATCTCATCAGAAAGTATTATTACATTTTTATTTTTTAAAACTTCAACTATTCCTGCTAACTCCTCTTTAGTCATAATTGCTCCTGTAGGATTATTAGGAAATGGAATTATAACAACTTTGGTCTTATCTGTTATTGCATCCTCTAATTGTTTTGGAGTAAGCTTAAAATCATCTTCAGCTTTTAAATCAATAATCTTTGCTGTCGCTCCTGTAAAGGCTGTACATCCTTTATAAGCTACGAAACTTGGCTCTGGAATAATTACTTCATCTCCAGGCCCTACTAAAGCTCTTAGTGCAAGATCTATACCTTCACTTCCACCAACTGTTACTAATATTTCATCTTTAGGATTATATTTTAAGTCGTATTTTCTATCTAAATACTTAGCTATTTCTTCTCTTAATTCTATAAATCCAGCATTTGCTGAATAATGAGTTTCTCCCATCTCTAAAGAATATATACCAGCCTCTCTAACATTCCAAGGGGTAACAAAGTCTGGCTCTCCTACCCCTAAAGATATTACATCTTCCATCTCATTTATTAAGTCAAAATATTTTCTAATTCCTGATGGAGGCATATTTTTAACATCATCTCTAATCATATTTTCTAATATCATATAAATATAGCCTCCCTTGTATCAACTTTCTTTTCTTTAAATATAGTTCCATGATCTTTATATTTCTTTAAAACAAAGTGTGTTGCTGTTCCATTAACAAACTCTTGTACTGCAAGTTTATCTGATACAAACATAGCAACTTCCTTCATTGTCTTTCCTTCTATTATTACAGTTAAGTCAAATCCACCTGAAGACATTAAATAACATGCCTTAACTTGAGGGAATTTATATATTCTTTCTGCAACCTTATCAAAGCCTACTCCTCTTTGTGGTGTAATCTTAACTTCAATTAATGCTGTTACAGTTTCCTTACCTGTATTCTCCCAATTAATTAATGTTGTATATCCTGCAATTATGCTCTTTTCTTCATAATCTCTTATTGCTTCTCTTACTTCTTCAACAGTTTTTCCTGCCATTACAGCTATCTCTTCATCAGTATATCTACTGTTTTGTTCTAAAATTTCTAAAATTTCTTCCATATAAACTATTCCTCCCCATATTAATTAATAATTAATAGTTTTAATTTAATAATTAAATATGAAAATTCTATAACTTTTCTTTAATTATTTTTAAAATACAAGCAAGAATTCTTCATAAATTATTAATTGCTAATTTTTCATTATAAATAAAAAAAGCCTCATCCCTAGAAAGGGACGAAGCTAAAAATTTCGCGGTACCACCCTAATAAGTAAAAAAATTTACTCACTCAGTAGGAATACATCAGCATTCCATTCCTTATAACGTTAGGATATCCGGCTTTACCTACATTAAGATAACTCTTAGTTCTCAGCAAGCAATTCAAAGGCTGCTTCTAAAAAGTATTATTACTAAGTCTCACCATCCCTTAGCTCTCTATAAATAATATCTTTAAATACTCTTCCTCATCATAATCTTTTCACATATTAAAATTTGAATTTTCAGTTAATCTTACAAATATTATCTATCATAAATAATATTTAGTCAATAAAAAATATTTCAATTAAAGTCAATTTCAAATTTTCAAATTTAGAAAATGCGTAATATATTCTTTAATTTTTAAAACTAATAAGATAATATAATACTATGATTACGCTTAGAAGGGATGGACACAAAATGATGAATATAGAACTAGTTATATTTGATATGGATGGATTAATGTTTGATACCGAAACTGTTTCTAGAGAAGCTTGGAAAATTGCTGGTGAAAAAGTAAATATGCCTGTAGATGATGAACTTTTTTCAGAATTTTTAGGTACAAACAGTAAATATATCACTAATCTTCTAATTAACAAATTCGGTGAAAAAAGTCCTTATAAGGAGCTTATTTCTGAAAGAAATATTATGGCTGATAAACTTATTGATATGAATGGTTTAAGAGTAAAAAAAGGATTAAAAGAATTACTTGCTTATCTAAAAGAAAATAATATCAAAAGAGCTGTTGCGACTTCTACATCAAGAGCTAGGGCATTAAAACTATTAACTCTTGGTGAGGTAGTTAATGAGTTTGATTATATAATTTGTGGTGATGAAGTAACTAAATCAAAGCCAGATCCTGAAATATTCTTAAAAGTAGCGGAAAAGCTTAATGTTCTTCCTGAAAATTGTATAGTTCTTGAAGATTCAAGATTTGGTGTGTATGCTGCTAAAAATGCTGGAATGTATCCAATTATGGTACCAGACTTATTAACACCAGATGAAGAACTATTAGGGATGATTTATAAAAAGGCAGATGATTTAGGACAAGTTATAGAACTACTTAAATAAAGTGCCGAACACTTTAGTGAAAAGTTTGACTTCGTCAAAAGAGAAAGGGTCACTAACATAACAATGGAAATATTACCTTTAGTAATAATGAAAAGTCTTCTCAATAGTACCTTTCACTTTAACTTAAGTTAGCTTTTCACTGTTATGCTATAGCCATTTCACTTCGACAAAGTCGATCTTTCACCTGTGAGCTTCGTGGACAATTTATTTCAGTCATTAATTAAAGAACTTCTATTTGAAGCTTTCCTAAAGACTTCTCTCTTCCATCATTACCTACTCTAGTCATAGCATATATTTCATAGAAATCACCTTTTACTTTAATATTATTTTCTCGTATATAATTCATAATTTTCGTATAATACTTTTTAGTATCCTTATAATCATCATCAAAATTTATAGTTAAATATTTTCCTTTTGGAATTATAAACTTCTCTTTCTCATCTATACTTATCATATCAGTAAAGCTTAACATCATTGCTTTATATATAGTTTTATCATCTCTTCTAAAATCATTAAATGATGTTACAAAAGCTAATTCCTTATTGAAATTATTATATTTTCTTTCTGCATCTGCTAACGCTTTACTTAGGTTTATTTCAAATTCTACAGTAAATCTATTTGTGTTATTATACTTTATAAATTCCCTTTTAGGATATTCCTTTATAAATATTACGTTTATGCCTTCCTCTAATGATTCATTAATTCTTTTTTCTAAAAAAGATATATTATTTTTTATGGTATTTAATTCGTTTATCTTTTTATCTATTATATCTTTTTGTTTTTTCATTATATCCAATATAGAATCTAATGATGTGTAGTTATGAATTATATCTTTTATTTCATCTAAAGATAATCCCATAGATTTACATTGTTTTATAAGGTCAATTATTACAAAATCTTTTGATGAATAATATCTATAACCAGTTTCTTTATTTATATAAGAAGGTGTTAATAATCCAATCTTATCATAATGTCTTAATGTTTGAACTGAAACATTATGAATTTTTGCTATTTCTCCTATGGAAAATTTTGATTCCATAAATTTACCTTCCTCCAACTCTTTATTTTATGAGAAATGACAAATAGCAAATTTAGTTTTCAACTTATTTGCTATTTGTCATCAAAATACTTTTTAATATTATATATCTCTATGCAGCTAACATTTCAGCTGTAGATTCCTCTATATTTGTTTTTAATCTCATTGTTATATATGTAGCAGTTTCAGCTACTATAGCTGCTGCCCAAATTCCATTTATACCGAATAACTTTGATAATACAAATATACTTATCGGTAAATAAGCTACTGATCTCAATATACATACTATATTTGAATACTTAGGTTTTTCTATAGCTTGATAGTAAACTAAAGTATTTAAATTTAATCCTACTGCAAAATAACTAAATATGTTTATCTTTATTGCATTAAATGCTATATTTGCCAGACTATTATCATTAGTAAAAATATTAATTAAGTTAAGTCCAAATAAATATATTATAACAGTAAATACTGTAGTTACTAAAATAATTGATTTACATGTTATCTTATAAAATCCTAACATTTTTTCCGATTTTTTTCTACCATAATTATAGCTTATAAGTGGTTGTACTCCTAGAGTTATTCCATAAAGCACCATATACACATTAGTTGTTAGATAATTCATTATACTATAAGCAGATATACCAATCTCTCCAACAAGCTTAACAATAGCTATATTGTGTAATAAAACTATTACTGAGTAACTAGCTTGTGCAAAAAATGATGGAAATCCTATTGTACAAAATTCTTTTATTTTCTCTTTTTCTATTTTAACATTTCCAAAAGATAAATATCCTTTTTTCATTAAGAAATGAGGTAATAAAATTGCAACAGTTACGATTTGTCCTAGACCTGTAGCTATTGCTGCTCCTTTTATTCCCATTCCTAGTGGAAAAATGAACACATAATCTAATATAACATTTGTAATCGCACCACTAATAGTAGAAATCATAGCAAGCTTTGGTCTTCCGTCATTTCTTACAAAGCTATTTAAAACTATTCCCACTAAGTTTGGAATACAGAAAAGTGCATAAAATCTTAAATATTCTACAGCCATAGGTTTTAAGTTTTCTGTTGCACCTAAAACTGTTACTATTTGATTAGTAAAAATAATACAAAATAAACTTATTCCAATACTTATTATAAATAAGAACTTAAATACTTGTCTAAAAATATTAACAGCTTTATCTATCTTTTTAGCTCCAATATTTTTAGATACTAAAGACCCTCCTCCAATAGCAAACATATTAGCAATACCAAATAACATTACAGTAAAAGGTAATACTATATTAACTGCTGCTAAAGCTAAAGAACCAACACCTTGTCCTACAAATATTCCATCAATTACAGTATATAAAGCCGAAGTAAACATTGCTAATGCTGATGGAATAGCATATTTTAAAAACTCTTTAGTCATAATTACCCCCATATTTTAAATTTTCCTTCCATATTATAAAGTCTATTGTTACTATAGAGTCAATATATTTTATTATTTTTTTATAATAATGGCTATGTATATTTTATTTAATAAAAACTTTTATATTGGTAAATAATACTACTATATTACAAACTGGAGGTATTACCTTGTTTTTCTTACTTAAATCTATAGGCTTTATTATAATACTTTTAACTAAATCATTTTTTTACATTTTATTATTCACTTACAAAGCTATTATATTTGCATTTAAATCAATTATCTTTTTATTTAGAAATAAATTTTTGCGAGTACCTACTATATTATTAATACTTGGTATAGTATTCGATCTTAACTTTTCAATATTATCTTCAATATACTTCATATATTTGATGCATATCGTTGCTTTGCATAACGGAATTTATCATAATATTCACAGTAATATAATGAGATTTTTTAAAGAACTTAAAGAAAATGATAATATAAAAGATATTCTCAAGTTGCTTCCATCTAATAATATAGTATTAAGCAATCTTTCTTTAGAAAATGATGATAGAACTCTCAATATATATCATCTAGCTATTACTCCTAATGGATTATATAATATAATTCCATTATCAAATTTTTTAGATAATAACAGCTCAAAGGATATTGCAAATAAGCTTATTTATGATATATATAACGAAACTGAAAATATTAAAAATCTTCTAGTAGATATTATTGAAGAAGATGTCCCTTTAACTACATTAATATTATCTCCTGAAAATGATTTTGATAATACTATTAATATTGACACTTTTAAATTAATTCAGGAAAATCAACTTCTATTTATGATAAATTCAAATAAAGATAATGGTAATTATTTAGACATAGATACCATAAAAGATCTTATTTTAGACAACAAGGCATGGTTTTTAGATAAGATTTGGTTTAAATTTGTATATTTTATAAATAACAATAGAAAAATATTATCATTTTTTATGTTATGTCCTATAATTTATTGCATTTACATGATTATATTAACTATATTTTATAGCGGAATAACAATAATGATTGATGATATAATTAAATTTCTTTCTAATATTATTAACATATATAAATAAGCTCTTAGTCAGACTCACAAGCTGATGCTCAACTAAAATGAACAATAGCCTGTGAGTTTTATCTAAGATTATTACTCTTTATTTTGTTTAGATTTTAAGTTTTTTAAATATTGCAGGATATACTCCAATTCCTACAAATGTTACTATAGTATATCTTATAAAATGAAATATTAATTCATTAGGAAAAATTACTTTTAATCCTGATTTAATTATAAGTAAAATTGCTATTCCAATAACTACTCTCAATATTTTATTAGCTAAATTCCCCTCAACAGAAAAATTAATATATCTCTTTTCTACAATTACACCTATAATAAAGCCTAGATATGTTCCCATTCCTTTTATAAAATCTGGCGATTGTGCAAATATTAATGCTGGTATAAAACAAATAAAAGTTATTATATAAAGTAAATTTCTATTATTCACTGTTCTAAATAATTTATATGAGATAATTGATATCAAAAGCCCAAGTGCTATCCCAACTAATACATCTTTAGGATAATGAACCCCTAAATATAACCTAGATATTCCAACTAAAAAAATTATTATAGTTGCTAAAATATAAATAATTCTCTTTTTAAAATATATAGCTATACTTCCATAAAAAGATGCAGCCCCTTGACTATGACCACTTGGAAATGAATATCCTGTTGCTGTCTCAGCTCTTAGTGTTCTTATTCCTTCTTCTCCAATTGGTCTTTTCATTTTAAATATATCCTTTAATGCATTATTAAATAGCAAACTCGTTAATGATGAATATGCAATATACTCTCCAAACTTTTTATCATACGCCCAGTATATAGTAGTTATTATCGATATTAATATCAACTCTTCACCAAACATAGTAAATATTTGAAATAACACATCAAAAAATAGATTTGAAATACTTTGAATAGTTCTTATTATCTCTAGTTCCATAATTCCTCCTTTACATTTCTCAATATAATTTTTAATATAATTTTATATCATTACTATACTTATTATCAACATTTTCAATTTAGTAGTATAATAATTATTATAGTAATTTTAATTTAAGGAGAACAATTATGAACATTAATAGAAATGCACCTTGTTGGTGCGGTAGCAATAAAAAATATAAACATTGTCATCTTGAATTTGATAAGAAACTAGCTTCTTATGCTCAAAGAGGTGCTATTATTCCTCCAAGAAGCATAATTAAAACCCCTGAACAGATTCAAGGTATTAAAGAAAGTTCTAAAATCAATACTGCTGTTTTAGATCTTGTATCCACTAATATAAAAGCTGGTATGAGTACAGAAGAAATAAATACTCTAGTTCATGAATTTACAATTTCTCAAGGTGCTATTCCTGCTCCATTAAACTTTCAAGGTTATCCAAAAAGTGTTTGTACATCAATAAACGATGAAGTTTGTCATGGTATTCCAAGCCCTGATGTGATATTAGAAAATGGAGATATTATAAATGTAGATGTTTCTACAATATATAATGGATATTTTTCTGATGCTTCAAGAATGTTTAAAATAGGAGAAGTTCATCCTAACTTAGATAAACTAGTAGATGTAGCAAAAGAGTGCTTAGAAAAAGGATTAGAAGCAGCTAAGCCATGGGGATTCATGGGAGATATAGCTGAAGCAGTTCAAAAACATGCTGAAAACAACGGTTACTCTGTTGTTAGAGAATTTGGAGGACATGGAATAGGATTAGAATTCCATGAAGAACCTTTTGTATCTCACGTTGGAAAAAGAGGTACTGGAATGCTATTAGTTCCTGGTATGGTTTTTACAATTGAGCCAATGATAAACATGGGTACTCCTGATATATTCATTGATTCAGATGATGACTGGACTGTATTAACAGAAGATGGATACCCTTCAGCACAATGGGAATATACTGTGCTTGTAACTGAAACAGGCATAGAAATTTTAACTTATTAATTCCAACATAGATAAAGTGTCAACACTTTATTTAGATATAAATGAAAAAATGACAAGTGATAAGTTTTGAAGCAGCTTAAGCTGCTTCAATTTTTTAACTCATCACTTGTCACTGTTAATTTATAACCTTTTAAAGTTTATTTCCACACTCACTACAGAATTTAGAGTTTCCATCTTGTTTTGCTCCGCACTCTGGACAAAATTTCTTTTTTGAGTTTTGCTCTTCTGCTTTTACTACTTTCTCTCCACAATTTGGACAGAACTTAGCATTGCTATCTATATTACTATGGCAGTTAGGACAAATACTAGAGTTAGAGACATTAGACTTTGAATTTTCTATATTGCTTTTCATTTCTTTTGCCATTTCCATACCCATTTGTATTCCTATACCCGCTTGAGCCATATTCCCCATAGAACTTCCTGGATTTTTCTCCATTGATTCAACCATGGCTACATTTTGGTAATGTCCTATATTCCCCACCATACCATAAGCTGCATTTTTATCAATCATCTTTTGAACTTGCTCTGGATAATTGAAGTTTTCAATAGTTACGCCAGTTACAGTCAATCCTATTTGTAAAAGCTGCATATCTAAATCTACTTTTAATCCTTTAGCTATCTCAGCTGAATTTACTTGTAGATTAAACATATTCTTTCCTTCTTTTACTATCCATTTCATAAGAAGTCCATCCATTATAGCTGATGTACGAATCTTGATATCATCTACTGTAAATTGACTTTTTATACCTGCAACCTTATCTATTAAAGTCATATAATCATCTACTTTTACAGTGTAAAATCCAAAGCATCTTATTGGCATTCCACCAGGCATACCTGGAGCTGGAATATTAATTGGACCTTTAGTTCCCCATCTTACTAAAAACTCCTTAGTATTAATAAATAACACTTCTGCTCTTAGTCCACTATTAAAACCAAATTTAAAGCCTTTTAATGTTGAGAGAAATGGAATTATTTCTGTTTCGACTTCGTAATTTCCCTCCTCAGTAAATACACCTTCAACCTTACCATTTTGCATAAAAATCGCATCTTGTCCAGGCCTTATTATTAATCTACTATTCTTTTTTATTTCGTTATTCTTCCACATCCAAAAAATAACGTCATCTCTTGTCTCATTCCATTCAATTACATTTAAAAGTTGGTTTTTAAATAATCCCATCTTTACCTCCGTTATATCCTAAAAGATAATATGTTTATCATGAGAATATATTATTCACCTTTTAACTCTCTTAACATATCTTCAACAGCATCATTATTACCTTTTAAAGCTGCAAGTTCATCTTCTACAGCTGAATTATTACTATTATATTTGCTCATTAAATCATCAATATCATCTACTGGTTTTGAATTTAATTCAGCCATTGCGTTTGCCTCATCAAGCATTCTGTTAGCCTTTTCTTCCATTCTTGCAAATGAATCCATATTAGCAGTTGATTTATTTACACTATTACCTAAAGTATTAACTTTTTCTTGTATTTTTGCTGTTGTCATTTTAGCTTTTATTACTGCTCTTCTTTCATTAAGTTCTTCAATTTGATTCGAAACTTTATTGTACATAGATCTCATTTTTTCTGAATTTGCTTTTGCTGAATCATATTTTGTTTGCAATAAAGTTAACTTTTCTGAAAGAGTTACTTTTTTATCTAAAAATCTTCTTGCATCATCATCATTTCCTGCTGCAACAGCTCTTTTTGCATAATCTAACATTTTGTTAACTTGCTCTTGACATTCATCAAGTTCTCTTTTAGCTCTATTTTCTTCTGCCATAACTGAAGCAGTTTCTACTTTTATCTCATTTAAATCTTTATTTAAATTTCTCATTAGTTGATCTACCATTTTTACAGGATCTTCACATTTATCAAGCATAGCATTAATATTAGAAGACATTATATCTGTGAATCTTTTTAATATTGACATATTGATTCCTCCCTCTAATTATATATTTTATATTATAACATATAATATAAACTTATTATATTTTTTTCCAACCTTACATATTACATATAACACCTGTTTTAACTGTTATAAAAAAGATAACTTTAATAATGCTTAATATATTACATCTTCTATGATTATTTCTAAATTTATCTATAATTAATCATATTTTCACCATAATATATAAGCAAGTTAAAGTTATCATATTTCAATATTAGGTTTATTTACTTATACTCTTTCTTAACCTCTTTAGCTCTTGTATTGAAGGAAATGGATTTGGATTTTTCAAAGCTCTATTTATATTATCAATAGCCTCTTTCTTCTTTCCCGCTCTACATTGAGCTTGAATTAAATAGTATAGATATTGTGGTGTTTCCCTAGATTTATTTATCAAATTTTTATAATACTCTTCTACCCTTAAAAAATACTCTTTATCATCTTTGTATGTTTTTTCTAAGGTTTCTCCTCTTAATGTATATATTTGTACATTATAAGCTTCTCCAGTTTCATGAGTCCATAATGCTATATTCTTTCCACCCCTTGTATTACTTGAATCACAAAGCTCTATCTTAGAGTAATTTAATTTATCCCCTTTTAAAGCCTTGATAAATTTACCTTCTCTAAAATCTAATATATCTAATACTGACCATATCCCCCCAATTCTCCATCCTACTATTATGCTTTCTCCACCTTTTTGCTTTATCTTATCAATTATTAAATCTGATATATCATACCCTGTTCCATCTATATTATCTAAGAATTTAACTGCTCCATCTATTTCTCTAAATGCACTTAAATATTGTACATCTTTATACTTATATGCACATAATATTTCTTCATTACCATCCCCATCTATATCAGCTTTAATTAATCCATTTCTTCCACCAAACTTATTTAGATTTATCAAAGTTATATCATCAGGCAACTTGCTTATAATATCATCTCTTAAATCATTACCTCTTGAAAGTTCTGAAATATTTTCTCCGTCAGTTGCTGCAAATTGTTCTATAACCTTTGTTCTACATTCTTCTAGAGAAATAATACTTATTATTTCTCCAATAGTACTTGCGTTCACTATTCCAATTACTCTTTGGTATGCTTCAACCCTCATAAGATTTGTATTTAAATCTATTATTGGATATATGTCAGTTACGTATGATACTGACGGATCACTATCAGTAATTATTTTGCCATCTATAGAATATATTTGTTCTAAATAATTCTTATCTATAGTACCTATATCTATAATATATTTCTTTTGTAATTTATCACAAATCAGTTCAATTTTACAATCTTTTAAGTATCTACACTTATATTTATACTTATCAGAGAAAGTATCTGAATTAAATATTTCAAGTAACTTCCCATCTTGATAATGATAAATATTTGCTATAGCGTAATTGCCACTACCTCCACTTTCTCCACAAATAAGTATATCTTCAATATATTCATTACAAAAATGACCTAAGAAAAGCTTAAAATTATATCCACCTATCTTTAACGGAAACTCTTTCTCCCCTATCACATCTGATTTAATATCAATACATAAGTTTTCAATAAAATTACTATCTTCATTAATTTTATTACCTTTTAAGCATACAATATCTTCTTTTTCTTCTCTTGTTACTCTACCATTTTTTGAATCAATAATTACTTCACTTTTCAAACTTATTACCTCTTATAAATCACTATTTAATATATATTATTCACTTGTCAATTTATCGTGTATTAACTTTAATATCCTCCATTATGTTTTCAGATCTTTCATATAAAAAGATCTGATAATGTATTATTATCAGATCCTTTTAGTAGTCTTATTTTAATCTAACAATAGAAATAGTTGCTGCATAAATTCTTATTGGCAACCTTCCTTCTGTTAAATTGGTTAATCTTATAATTCTATCTTCACATAAATTTACTATAGTATGATTAGCTATATTATTTAAATTTATATCTTCTGAAACTGAAGCCGCAAATTGTGATGCTGCAACTTTATCTCCGTTTCCATAAGTTAAAGTAAATTCTACATCTCTTCCTTCCTCAGAACTACATCTATTTTCTGCTGTAAAAGATACTGAATATTTAACTAAATATGATGCATTACCTTTTAATAATATATCTCTACTATTAGTTTGATGAACTATATTATCTCCTACTATTTCATCAGTAGTAAATGGTACATGCTCTCCAGTAGCTAAAGCTATATTAGGATCATCTACAGTTCTATAAACTATACCAAAATCTCCAATTGTTCCTGCTGGCCCTTGTGGTCCTGTTGCTCCTACTGGTCCTTGTGCTCCTGTTGGTCCTTGTGCTCCCACTTCACCTTGAGGTCCTTGTATACCTTGTGGTCCTCTTGGTCCTATATCACCTTGTGGTCCTTGTAATCCTCTTGGTCCTCTTGGTCCGCATGGTCCTTGTGGTCCTGTTGCTCCTGTATCTCCCTTTGGTCCTTTTGGTCCGCATGGTCCGCAGTGTCCACATTGTCCGCATGGTCCGCATGGTCCACATGGTCCTGGTTCTCCCTTTGGTCCCCTTGGTCCGCATGGTCCTTGTGGTCCTCTTGGTCCGCATGGTCCTTGTGGTCCTCTTGGTCCGCATGGCCCTTGTGGTCCTCTTGGTCCTCTTGGTCCTCTACAAATACAGCATTTTTCATACTCATCACATTTATTAGAATTACATTCGTTCTCTTCACATCTATTACTAGAATACTCCTCTACTGAATTATCATCTTCATCTTCATAGTAATAATATCTACGTTCTTTATTCATCTTTTCCTCCTAACAAACACCTATTTTTTTATCTTTTGGACATTCATTTATAATATAAAATATGCTGAACAATTTTTTTTGTGCTACATCTGTACAAACTCGTATATTTTTATGCATTTTTCAACATACCAATTGATAAAATTTCAGGAAATACAGGATTATATTTCTCTTATTTTTTTCTTGACATATTTAAGTTTTATCCTTCTTAATCCTTTTAATCATCTTACATAAGCAACTATTGGATAATATAACCAATATCACTTTTGGAATATTATTCATTTCAATATTTATCCATGGCTATTTGACAAGCTTTAAGGCCTATGTTTATACTAAATACGCAATGGACACAAGCTAGTTTTTGGAGGTGTAATTTTGTTTAAAAAACTTTTTGTATCATTAACCGTTATTACCCTATCAGCACTAACTTCTTTTCCGACATTTGCAAATGCATTATCTACAACAGTTGATATAAATAATCACAAATTTAAATATAATGAATTTAAAGAAAATGTAGATAATGTCGAGAAGTTAAATAAAATCTTAAAAAATCCAACATCAAATGATGTTGTTGAGGAAGTTTCTAACACTGATGTTACGGTTAAAAATATTGATAGTAGTGACACTACTGATGAAAATAATCACTCTGGATATATAAGTAATTTTATAATGGAAAGTACAGCCTATACAGGAGATGGTATAACTGCTACTGGTACAGTACCTACAAGAAATGAAGGGGGATATAGTACCATAGCTGTTGATCCTTCTGTGATTCCACTGGGATCACTGTTATATATAGATGGGTATGGCTATGCCGTTGCTGAAGATACGGGTGGTGCAATACAAGGAAATATTATAGACTTATATCTTAATTCTCATGATGATTGTATGAATTGGGGAAGAAGAGATGTGTCAGTTTATTTAATTGCGTATCCTGGACAATGGTAAAGAAGTGCAAAGCATTTTCTTAATGATAAGTAACAAATTACAAGTGACAAGTTAATGTTGAAACTACTTGCAGTTTCTTTTAAATTCAACTTTTGTAAACTAAGCCTAAGCTGAATTTATTCATTAACTTGCCACTTGTTACTCTTAACTTGTCACTATAATATTTTTCATTTTTATTATTTTAGAGCTTACTTTTCTGTTTTATTATTTAAAACAAAGTTTCTTTTTATATTTAAGAAATCTTCCATATCATTTAATAAATTTAATAATTGCGCTCTATTTTCAAACTCTTCTCTTGTTTTTGGAAGTTCCATCTCTTTATACTGTAGCTTTAGCTTTTCTAATCCATATAATAACTCTTTGCAGTCATTATTTTCTCTAATATCTTCTGCAACTCTTTTTAAAAATATAGACATGTTTTTCATTTGATCAACTGGCATACTAAATCTCTCAAAATTTTTTCTCATCTTTTTGATAGTATCAAATTGATTCCTTCTCATAGCAATATAATCAGTATAGTATGATGAACTTTTAAAGAAATTATTATTTACAATTTTATATGCAGTAATATTGCTACTAATTAACTTTTTCTCTATATCATCCATTATTTTTTGCTCATCTATATCTACGGTTTGAGTTAATAAGGACTTAGACATTTTTAATAATATAACTTTATATTTTTCTTCTATCCATATCTTATCTTTTCTAAATTCATCCTCTAATGCAGGCATGAACAGATTGGCTATTGATGATACCCCTATACCTATTATCATAATTCCAAATTCATTTATTATTAGATTTAAATCTATTTTATCTGCTACTAATAAATGAGTAGATAATACAACTGATGCTATCATCCCTTCTTGTATGTTAAATCTAGAAGTTATCGGTATCAATATTAATAAAAATATTCCAAAACTTATAGCTCCATTGCCTAATATTCCATAAATAATTAAAGATAGTATTTGTCCAATTATGCAGGCAATAGCTCTATTTCTCCCCACTATTAAAGCTTTTCTTCTTGTATCTTGAATTCCTAAAATAGCTATAACTGCAGCTACAGTGGAATATTTAAATCCAAGTGCTTCTCCTATAACCAAAGCTATAGTTGCACTTAAAGCCATTTTAAATGCTAAATTGTAAATATATTTCACTATATCCCTACTTTCTTCTCATTTGCTATATAACCTCTCTAAAAATCTTTTGATTTCTTCTTCTTCTAAAAATACATCACCAATACACCCATGTGCTCTATAATAATCATATCCATTGTGATAATCAGATCCAGCTGTATATATCATATTTCTTTTATTAGCTATTTCAATAAAGTACTCAGTATCCTCTTCCGTATTTGCAAAATACTTTGCTTCAAGCCCATCAAAATCCATAACGACTACTTCACTAAAAATATTTCTTGGTAATAAAACCGGATGAGCTAATACTACAACTGCATTAAAATACTTAAGTATCTTTATTCCATCTTCAATAGATATTTTTTTACTACCTCTATTTAATGTAAGTATATCTTTGAAACGATTTTTTATATATGATATATTTCCTTTTTTAATATTATTTATTGTATCTATAAATAATTCATTTTGATAAATATCACAATTGAAATATCCTAAGATATGAATTCTAATTCCCTTATATCTAGTCGATAGTTCTAATGCTGGTATCACTTTAATACCATGTGTTTTACCACATTTTACTGCTGCCTCGACTCCAGCAACTGTATTATGATCTGTTAATGATATAATATCTAAATTTCTCTTTTTTGCAAACAATACTATCTCTTCTGGTTTTAACGCTCCATCTGAGGCAGTAGAATGAATATGAAAATCTCCTCGTTTATACATAATAATTTTTCCACTTATACTTAAAAATTTTATACAATATTAGTTTATATATATATACTTATCTTTGTTCATATTTCAAGAAAACATATTATAATAACAAAAAGAGGTATCTTTTGATACCTCTAATATTTTAACCTAATTATATTTACATCTCTAGTAAAATTAATAAAATTATATAATATTAACACATCTTTTATATCATTTTCATCTACATATTGTCCTACTTGTTCTTTAAAAGTTCTTAAATCAATAACATGTATCTCTTCATAATTTTGAGTTAGGTAAGGTACTAAAGAATTAGCGTATGAGTCTTTAATGACAACTATCTTTTTACCATTTTGTAAATTAGTATTTTTTATAATAGTTAAAGGATTGTTTCCTCTTAAAAATAAAGCATATTTATCTCTTAACTCTAACTGAGAATAATCATAAATAGAATCAAACTCTTCCCCTGAAATATTCATGGTTACTCCACTTAAATCTAAATAGCTAAAAATATCTGGCTTTACATTAAAAGGCTTAGCTTTAGAAAAATACGTTCCATAAAAATCATCTACTTCTACAAAGTCTTCTTGATTTAATTCTATAGGTTTTTCCCCTATACTTTCAATAAACTCTTTATAAGCTAAATATGCTCCATAGGCAGTCCAATGGTGATCCGTTCTATAGTAAATATACTTATCTTTATTTTCTGTCATAACATCAAATAATTTAATATTATTTGTTTCTAATACATTATCATATATGTAATCTATATTCTCTTCTTGAGGAACTAACGGTGCTGCTTTAGGTACCAACTCTTTATATATTTCATAAGAATTAGGTACTATCATAAGCGATATATTTGATGAAATATTGTTTTTAAAAATATTTATGGCCTCTATATTATTTAAAAATCTACTCTTCTCAAAGTTAGAGTATTTTTCAAATAAATATTCATTATCACCATATATAATTCCGTTATTTTCAATTTTACCTAAACAAAATTCACTTCTTGATTTTATATCAATCCATCCATCTCTAAATATGAATTGATCATTAATATAGCTTTCATAGTTTTGTTGAAAACTATTATCCCAAAATCCCTCCACAGTAAATTTCACTTTTTGTTTTAAATTTCTATTTTCTAAATCAGAAAAAGTCTTATCAGGCTTAATTATATCTAATATGCTCAATAAAGCTAAAACTATAAAAAAACTATATAATAAATAATTTCTTTTCATCATATCACCACCTAAAATCTAAAATATAAGAAGGGATTATAAGTAGCATCTACTAAGTAAGCAATGGATATTATAAAAATCCCCATTAAAATTAATGTATTTATCAACTTACTTTTAACAACTCTTCTGTAAGTTATTTCAATTATAGGTGTTGAAAATAAAGTTGCTACAATTAATGTAACTCCATAATTTCTTATATAATAAATCCAATCTATTCCCCCATTCATATTGAATAATCTTTCAAATAAAATCTTAAGCTGACTTAAATCTGTTACTGCAAATAACGCCCAACCTATCAATATAAAGAATATTGAATATATATGAGAAAATATTTTGTGATTTTCTAAAAATTTTAATAAACCTAGCTTTTCAATTCCTATAAGAATAAAGAAATAGATTCCCCACATTATAAAATTATAACTTGCCCCATGCCAAAATCCAGTTAAAAACCATACTATAAATAAATTAAATACAAGCCTACCTTTATTAACTCTATTTCCCCCTAAAGGTATATAAACATATTCCCTAAACCAAGATCCTAAAGTTATATGCCATCTTCTCCAAAACTCAGTTATACTTCTTGATATATATGGATTGTTAAAATTCTGAGGAAAATTAAATCCTAACATTTTCCCTAATCCAATTGCCATTAGAGAGTATCCACTAAAATCAAAATATATTTGAAAAGCAAAAGCTATAACCCCAAGCCAAGCTAAAATAGATGATATATTAGAAAATCCTAATCCTTCAACTTCAGTCCAAAGCATTCCTATATTATTAGCTATTAATACTTTTCTCCCTAAGCCTAATATAAATAACTCTATGCCATCCTCTATTTGATTTGCATTCATCTTTCTTTCTTTTAGTTCTTTGTTGATATCTGTATATTTTACTATAGGCCCTGCTATAAGTTGTGGGAACAGACATACAAATGCACCAAAAGAAATTATATTTTTCTCTGCACTAACCTTTCCTCTGAAAACATCTATAGTATAAGACATAGTTTGAAATGTATAAAAACTAATTCCTAAAGGCAACGTAATCTTTACATGATTTAAAGTTAATCCTAAGATTGAATTTATATTATCAATAAAAAAGTTAAAGTATTTAAAGAAAAATAACATTCCTAAATTAAAGCATATAGAAATACATAAGAGTCCTATTTTAATACTTTTCTTTTCTCGATATTTTTCAATTCCTCTACTCACAAAATAATCTACTATTATTGATGAAATCATTATTACGAAATATTTTGCTTCTCCCCAGGAATAAAAAATTAAACTTAATATAATCAAGATAAAATTCTTATATTTTTTAGGTGTTAAATAATATATTCCTAAAGCTAAAGGTAAAAATCTAAAAATAAATAAAATACTACTAAAAACCATTGTACTTTCTCCATTTACAATCTATTAATAAAAATAAGGAGCTGATTATCAGCCCCTTTAGTTTTTTAATTAATTACTTAATTGCATCTTTATAAACTTGAGTTGCTTCAGCTGCTACATCATCATTAAATATTAATAATGAAACAAAGTTTCCATCAACTTCAACTTTTGCTTTTTCAGCAACATCTTTTTCATCTGGATAAAAAGCTGCTCCTATTCTATCTTCTAAAACTTTATCTACTGAAGCTTTAACAGCATCTACTTTACCATCTTTAGCTTTAACAACCATAGCAAATCCAACTCCTGGACTTCTTCCAGTTAAAGCTATTCCATAACTCTCTACATCATCTAAATTTAAATGATAAATATCTTTAGCTTCCTCTTCTGTTGGTTCCATAGGCATTGGCATATATTCTTTTAATTGTTCTACTATGTCTGCAGCTGATACTGATGATCCTTGTTCTACTTGAGTTCCATTACCTTCAGCCTTTGATCCACATCCTGTTAATGTAGCACCTACCATAGCTGCTACTAATAAACTTACTAATATCTTTTTCATTTTGAGCACCTCTCTAGTTAATAAATATTAAAAATTTAATAATACAACAATTTTCAAAAAACGCACTTTTTTATTTATATATTTTGCATTTCTTCTTATGTTATTCTTATTTTCACTCATTAGACTACAAATACCTATAAATTGTTCCAGTAAAAAAAATTTTTTTTTTACTTTTTATGAACATATCTGCATTACTCTTAACATTTCCATATATTTACATAATTTATTTACATTGTTATACTATTTATATATCTACTGTAAATAAGAGGTGCTTATGGAACCATCAAACTTTAATTTAGGTTACAGAAGAAAAATGCTTCAAAAACGTAAGAAAAGACGTCAAATAATTACTAGCACCATTTTACTCTCTTTTATTTTGATTCCACTGATTCTCTCTATTAAAAGTGAAAGTAATTTTATTACTACTATTCAAAAAGTTGATAACACTGATAATAGAAATTTTGTTATATGTATAGATGCTGGTCACGGTGACTGGGATGCTGGTACATTAGGTATCTCTGGATGTCAAGAAAAAGACATAGTATTAAATATTGCGTTAAAATTAGGAGATTTGTTAAGTGTTGAAGAAGATATAAAGGTCATTTATACTAGAACATCAGATTCTCTACCTTGGTTAGAAAGTGCTAATGATAGCTTAAAAGAGAGAATTAAAATTTCAAACTTAGCAAATGCTGATTTATTTATATCACTTCATTGTAATAGCAATTATAATGATACAAATGCAAAAGGAGTAGAAACATGGTATAATCCCTCCTTCAAAACTAATGAAACTTTTGCTTCTTATCTCCAAAACAAATTAGTTAATTTAAACTATACAACTGATCGTGGTTTAAAATTCTATGAAGATAAAGATGATGCATTAGCTGTTCTTGAAAAAACTACTGCGACTTCCGCTTTAGTGGAATTAGGCTTTATTAGTAATTTTCAAGATGAATATTATCTTAAATCTAAACCTGGTCAATTAGCTTGTGCCGAAGCATTATATAACGGAATAATAGAATATAAACGTTCATTATCAAATTAAAATAATAAATGTGTATACAAATATAAACATTTATTATTTTATAATTATGTTTCCTATGTTATAATGTAGTTACTGGTAGTAGAATTTTTTAATAAAAGGAGTTTTTGAAATGGGTTTCAAAGATAAATTAGGTAAATATTATTCAGATGCATACATGCAAAAATATGGGGATAGAATGACTAGCGTTTCTGGTACTATTTTATCAGTGAAAACTGAAACTAAGAGTATTCTAGGAATTTTCAATAAAATAAGAGTATATCTAGTTGTTAAACCTGAAGCAGGAAAACAAGTAGTTAAATGTCAATATAAAATGAATAAATGGTTTAAAAAGCCAACTTTTATCGATGTTAATCAAGGTCACAAAGTAATTATTATGGGAATCAAAGGGGAAAAAGGTAAAGCTGAAGCTGATACAGTACTTATTTCTAATATAGCTAACTTAACTACTAAAAAAGACCTACATCCATTTGATCACGCTCAAATAAAGAAGGCTAGACAACAAGCTACGAAAATGAGAACAAGATAATAAAAAAGGAACTGCAACTGCAGTTCCTTTTTTTAATTGTGCATTAAATGCGTAGTCCAAAAGTCGACTTCGTCAAGTCCAAGATTGCCTACGGCAATCCAATATATTTACTTCGTAAATGTCCAAAGGCTTTTTAAATTCTAAATCATTACTATTGGATATTGTAAATCTCTTGGTAGTCACAAAGTGACCTCTTGAACTTTAACGAAGTCAAACTTTTGCCCAAAGTGCTTCGCACTTTCCTTCTAATAAGTAACAATTTCTGTTTCTTCTATAGCCTTATTAACTAAAGCTTCTATATCTAATACTGACTCTGCTCTTCTCATATCTTCTAATCTTGGTTTTGTTTTTGGATGCTTTGGTACAAATATTGTACAACAATCTTCATAAGGTAAAATTGAAGTTTCATATGTACCTATTTCTCTAGCTATATCCATAATTTCAGTTTTATCCATTGTAACTAATGGACGGAATACTGGTCTATCAGCACAATCTGTGCTTACTATTAATCCTTCCATAGTTTGAGAAGCTACTTGCCCTATACTTTCACCTGATGATACTGATTGAATTCCATTTCTTTCAGCCAATTCACATGCTACTCTCATCATAAATCTTCTCATTATTATAGTTAACTCATCTTCTCTACATCCATTTATTATAGCCATTTGAATTTCAGTAAACGGAACTATATATAATTTAACTTTTTCTGCATATTCAGATAAAATTCTAGCTAGTTCTTTAACTTTATCTTTTGCTCTTTCAGATGTATATGGATGGCTATGATAGTAAACACAGTTTAATGCTACACCTCTTCTTGCCATTAAATACCCTGCTACCGGTGAGTCTATTCCACCTGAAAGCATAAGCATAGTACTACCATTTATTCCATATGGTAATCCACCAACAGCTTTTATCTTATCTTTGCTTGTAAATATATATGCTCCTTTTTCTCTTATTTCAATATTTACTAGACATTCTGGATTTTTAACATCAACTTCTAATCCTTCTCCGTAGTGATGTAATACATATCCTCCAACATCTCTTGATGTTTCTATAGAGTTTAATGGGAATTTCTTGTTTGCTCTATTAGTCTCAATCTTAAATGTTCTTGGTTTTATTTCGTTAACCATTTTAAAAACTTCTTCTTTTATAACAGTTAAATCTCTTTTAACTTCAGTTACTAAGCAAACTTCGACAACACCAAATACTTTTCTAACTCTTTCTACCGCAGCTTCAACATCTTGAGCCTTTATAAAGTATCTTCCTTGATCCACAACTATTTCATACTCAATATCATCTAATCTCTTTTTGATATTATTCATTAGTTGTCTTTCAAATTTACCTCTATTTAGACCTTTTAAAAATATCTCTGGTGCATACTTAACTAATATTAATTTATTCATCTTCTAACTCTCCTTAAAAACATAAGTGATCCTTTTAAAACTTCAATAGTTTTATCCACTTCTTCTTTTGTATTTTCATAACTAAATGAAAATCTTATAGCACTTTCTATCTCTTTAGCATTAAGTCCTAATGCCTTAATAACATAGCTCCCTTTTGACATACTTACTTTTGAACTACAAGCTGAACCAGTTGCTACATAAATATTTTGATCTTCTAGCAAATGTAATAATACTTCTGATCTTACACCTCTAAAAGATACATTTAGAATATATGGAGAGAAATTTCCTTCTAAAGGACTATTTATTCTTATATCCTCTATTTCTTTAAGTCTTTCTATCATATATTTTTTTAACTCATAAACCTTTTTATAAGTCTCATCTTTATGAGCAAATGTTATTTGAGCAGCCTTTTCTAATCCTATTATGCTTGGTAAATCAACGGTTCCGGCTCTTAACCCTTTTTCCTGTTCACCTCCAGAAACTAATGGATTTAATACTATACCTTTTTTAATATAACAAAATCCAACTCCCTTTGGCCCATGAATTTTATGTCCTGCAACTGTTAAAAAGTCTATATTCATCTTTTTTACATCAATATCAAACTTTCCATAAGCTTGAACAGCATCAACATGTAATCTTGCTCTATTTGATTTTTCTTTTATAAGTTTTCCTATCTCCTCAATGTTCTGGATAGCACCCATCTCATTATTAACATACATTATTGAAACTAATACCGTATCTTTAGTTATTGCTTCTTCTAAATCCTCTAAAGATATGTTTCCATATTGGTCAACATCTAAATATGTAATTTTAACACCTTTGTCTTCTAATTCTTTACATGTATTCATTATTGAACCGTGTTCAAAAGAAGTTGTTATAAAATGATGCCCTGGCTTTAATAATCCTTTTAAAATAAAATTATTTCCTTCACTTCCACCTGAAGTAAAATATATCTCATCTTTATCACACTTTATTGTCGATGAAATATATTCCCTACATTGAGTTAATCTTTTTTCACACTTAATACCTATCTTATGAAGTGATGATGGATTACCAAAATACTCCCTCATCCCATCAGCTACAGCCTTTATAACCTCTTCATAAGGCTTTGTAGTAGCACTATTATCAAAATAAATATCCATATTATCACTCCCTCCTTTTATTATTCACTTATTTTATACATTAAATTCTTAATGTTTTTTTATATAAAATTTTCCTATAAAAAAATAGACTTGTCAAAGACAAATCTATCCAATTTCTTATTCTCTTCCTTTTGCAAAATAAAAAATTGCTACAGTTCCAGGTCCTGAATGCGACCCTATAACTGGCCCCACATGATTAACAACAATTTCCTTAACCTTTACTTTTTCTAAAATTTTTTCTTTTACATACTCTACATCTTCTATACAGTCACCATGACTTATAAAAACAATTTGTTCTTCCGGATTTACTATCTCTTCGATTAACTTGTTTGCTAATGCGCTTAATGATTTTTTTCTTCCTCTAGCTTTTTCTACTGGTGTTAATCTTCCTTCATTATCTACATGCATAACAGGTTTTATACTCAATAAAGACCCAACTGTTGCTGTTGCTTTAGATACTCTTCCACCTCTATATAAATAATTTAAATCCTCTACTGTAAACCAATGAACAACTTTAAGTTTATTTTCTTCTACCCATTTTACTATTTCATCTTTACTTTTTCCTTCTTTAATCATCTTGTTTGCATAATATACTAAAAGGCCTAACCCCATAGATGCACTCTTGCTATCTATTACTGATATATCAGCATCACTATATTTTTCTTTTAAAGATTCCATCGCAACATTAGCGCTATTATAAGTTCCACTTAATGCAGATGAAAAACCTATATAAATTATCTTATCTCCATTTTTAATATGTTTTTCAAATTCTTGTTCAAATTCATAAACATTTGCTTGTGCTGTTTTTGGCATCTCTCCACTTCTAACAGCTTTATAAAAATCTTCATATTTTAAAGTTTTTCCTAAGTCATCAGCTATAGTCCTATCTCCTAATGTTAACATTAGTGGAATAACTACTAAATTATTATCCTCTGTAAAATCATAAGGCAAGTCACAACATGAATCTGTCATAAGTATAATTTTATTCACTATAACCCCTTCTTTCCTCATAAAATTTTAGTATATATTATAATCTAAATGATATCTTATATAACTTTAAATCCCCCATCAAATATTACCATAATATTCCTATTGCTGCAATATTCCTACTTAGAATTAAAAAATATTTAACTATTAATTATATATATGTTTATAAATAGAATAAAAAGCCAGCTAAGCTGACTTTTTAATTTGATTTTTTAGACTTAATCAATAAGTAAATACTATTTATTAAGAAAATACTTCCTGAGAAGAATAATACTAATGTCCACTCTTTCAATCTTAGTGGTACAGTATTAAATATTCCACTTAAGAAAGGAATATATAGTATACTACATATCATGATTATTGATACTGATACTGCTCCAACTAAATATGGATTAGTAAACAACTTAATTTCAAATATTGAATGTCTTTCTGATCTACATTCAAAAACATGGAATAATTGTGACATTACTAATGTACATAAAGCTATTGTTCTACATGTTGCTAAATCTAATCTATAGAATCTACCTACCATAAATGCTAATAATGTACATACTCCAATTAAGCATCCTCTAACTACTATTTTTTCCCACAATCCTCTAGCAAAAATATTTTCATCTTTTTCTCTTGGCTGTTGCCTCATTATATCTTTATCTGCAGGGTCTACTCCTAACGCAATAGCTGGAAGACCATCTGTAGCTAAATTTACAAAAAGAATTTGTATAGGTGTTAATGGATTTGGCAAATAAAATAATGATGCTAAGAACATTGTAAGGACTTCTCCTAAGTTACAAGATAATAAGTATCTTATGAACTTTCTTATATTATCATATATTATTCTTCCTTCTTCTACAGCTGATACAATTGTTGCAAAATTATCATCAATAAGAACCATAGATGCTGCTTCCTTAGTTACATCAGTTCCTGAAATACCCATAGCAACTCCGATATCAGCTTCTTTTATAGCTGGTGCATCATTAACACCATCACCAGTCATGGCAACAATATTTCCTGTTTTCTTAAAAGCTTTTACTATTCTTAACTTATGATTAGGTGATACTCTAGCAAATACCCTAACTTTAGCCACCTTTTCAACTAATTCCTTATCAGACATCTTTTCAAGTTGTTCTCCTGTTAAAGCTTGGTCATCGCTAGTACAAATATTTATACTTTTTGCTATTGCTAATGCAGTATTTTTATGGTCTCCTGTAATCATTACAGGTTTAATTCCTGCCATCTTACATTTTAATACCGCATCCCTTACTTCCAATCTTGGTGGGTCAATACTACCTGCTACCCCTAAGAAAATTAAATCATTTTCTACCATATCACTCTTCACTACAGCTTCATCCCTATATGCTGCTGCAATACATCTTAAAGCTCTGTTAGACATAGCTTCAATATAGTTATATATCTGCTTCTTCTTTTGAGGTGTTAAAGGTCTAACCTTCCCATTTTCTAATATACTAGAGCATCTCTCAAGAACTCTTTCTGGTGCACCTTTCATATAACAAACTTCTTTATTATGCTCTTGAATAATTACACTCATCATCTTTCTATTAGAATCAAATGGTATTTCAAATGTTCTTATTCCACCTGAAACAAAATTTTTTATATCCTTTGCATTTTTAAAGAACACTTTAATCAAAGCTGTCTCTGTAGGATCTCCCATAAGAGCTTTTTCCATATCTTTTTTAGAGTAATCGTAATTTGTATCATTACAATATACAAAAGCTTTTTTTAACATCTCACAGTTGTCTGGCATTCCTTTATCCACTTCATATATCTTGCCATTAACCAAAAGTTCTTTTACAGTCATTCTATTTTGAGTTAATGTTCCTGTCTTATCTGAACAAATTACGGATGTACATCCTAAAGTTTCAACTGCTGGCAGCTTTCTAACTAAAGCATTTCTCTTAAGCATTCTATTAACACCTAATGCTAATGCAACAGTAACTATAGCTGCTAAACCTTCTGGTATTGCCGCAACTGCTAATGATACTCCAAGTAGGAACATTTCTGTAATATCATTACCTCTAATTATCCCTAGAACAGTTACTATAAAACATATAACTAAACATATAGCGACAAGAATCTTTCCTAAAGAATCTAGCCTTATTTTCAAAGGTGATTTTTCTTCTTCAATATTATCAAGAAGATTTGCTATTTTCCCCATTTCAGTCTTCATTCCTATAGCATCAACTAGTAATAGACCTCTTCCCTTTAATATTATAGTTCCCATAAAGCCTTTACATCTATTTTTATCCCCATTTTTCCCTACATCTAGCTCAGCATCTTTACTAACTCCTACAGATTCTCCTGTTAATAATGATTCATCTACCATTACATTTTGACAATCTATAAAATTACCATCTGCTGGAATCCTATCTCCTGCTTCTAGTACTACTAAATCACCAATTGTTAATTCCTTTGAATTTATAACCTTTATAGCTCCATCTCTAACAACTTTACAAGTAGGTGCAGCTAACTCCTGAAGAGCTTCTAAAGATTTTTCAGTCTTAAATTCTTGTACAAATCCTAATATTGCATTTACAAATACTATAATTAAAATAGTAATAGCATCTGCTACATCTCCCATAATACCTGATATAATTGTAGCTCCTATTAGAACCCAGGTAATAAAGTCATTAAATTGAGATAAAAAAATTAAAAATGGTGACTTTTTCTTATTATGTTTAAGTTCATTTAATCCATAAGTCATTTGTCTTTTTTCAGCTTCTCTTGTAGATAATCCTCTAGTAAATTCTCTTTCCTGTATCACATTTTATCCTCCTTCATTAGAACTCTTCTATATATATATTAATGTTTATGTAATATATGAATAAGAGATGTCTATTTTTTCATTTACAAATTGTAATTAAATATATAGAATATTACTATATGCTTAGAATGCATTTTAAACTTAAGGAGGAAAAAAAGTTGAAAGATTTAATTTATGTAACTGGTCATAAAAACCCAGACTCAGACTCAATCTGCGCAGCTTATGCTTATGCTGAGTTTAAAAACAAGACAGGAAACATTCCTGCAGTAGCTTGTAGGCTTGGTAATCCAAACCAAGAAACTCAATTTATTTTAGATTATTTCAAAGCAGAAGCTCCAAAATATTTAAATACTGTTAAGTTAAAAGTAGAAGACTTACAATTTGATTACATCACTCCAATTTCACCTGAAATATCTTTAAAGATGGCTTGGAAAATAATGAGTGACAAGAATATAAAAACTATTCCAGTAGCTGATGAAAATGAACACTTATTAGGTGTACTTGCAGTTTCAAACCTTACATCATGTTATATGGATATATGGGATAATCAAATATTAGCTAAAAGTAATACGTCTTTAGACAATATCTTAGATACACTTTCAGCTAAAGCTATCTATGTTAACCAAAATACAAAAACTTTCCCTGGTAAAATAGTTGTTACAGCTATGCAACCTAATAGCATGGTTGATCATATTGATGCTGGAGATATCGCAATAGTTGGTGACAGAGAAGAAGTTCAAGAAGCTTTAATTAAACTTAATGTTTCTTTATTAATAATAACTGGTGCTCATGCTCCATCTGAAAATATAGTTAATTTAGCTAAAGAACACGGTGTAACTGTCATCCTTACTAACTATGATTCATTTACAACTTCAAGATTAATAATTCAAAGTATACCAGTTGGATATGTTATGGTTAAGGATAACTTAGTTACTTTCACAACTGATGACTTAGTAGATGATATAAAGCCAATTATGATTGAAACTAGATTTAGAAGCTACCCTGTAACAGATTCTAACGGAAAAGTTTTAGGAACAGTATCTAGATATCACTTAATTTCAAATCATAAGAAAAAAGTTATTCAAGTGGACCACAATGAAAGAGGTCAATCTGTTGATGGTTTAGAAGATGCTGAAGTAATCGAAATAATAGACCACCACAGAGTTGCTGATATTCAAACAAGTAATCCTATATACTTCAGAAATGAGCCAGTTGGAAGTACTTCTTCAATAGTTGCTAAATGCTTCTTTGAAAATGGATTAAGACCTTCTAAGAAGGCTGCTGGTTTATTATGTGGAGCAATAATTTCTGACACATTATTATTCAGAAGCCCAACTTGTACTCCATCTGATGAATATATTTGCAGAAAGCTTGCAGAAATAGCAGGAATTAATGTAGAAGAATTCGCTAAAGAAATGTTTAAAGCTGGTACTTCACTAAAAGGTAAGACTGTAGCTCAAATCTTTAACCAAGATTATAAACCATTCACTATAGAAGGTACTAGAGTTGGAATAGCTCAAGTTAACACTATGGATATCGAAGGATTTATGCCTTTAAAAGAAGAAATGCTTCAGTACATGGAAACTAAAGCAAAAGAAGCTAACTTAGATATGGTTATGCTTTTATTAACAGATATACTTAACGAAGGTTCTGAAATATTAGTTGCTGGTGAACAACCTGAAATAGTTGAAAAAGCATTTAATGTTACATTAAAAGATAACGGTGCTTTCCTTCCAGGAGTTCTTTCAAGAAAGAAACAAGTTGTACCACCAATAACAAACACAATAACTTCAGCTTAATAAAAAAATCCAGCTCTTGCTGGATTTTTTATTCTTTATTTTCTTTTATACATTCATCTACCATATAATTATATCTATCTATTATATTTCTTAATATTTCATTATGTGCATCTTTTTTCATATCATCAACATAAGCTATTGGAAGAACCTTAGCTAATGACCCTGAAATAAACATTGCATCCATATCTTTTATTTCACTTTCTTTTACAGTTCTCTCTATAACGTCAATTTTTAAATCTTTAGCAATTAACATAACCTTTGCTCTTGTTACTCCTAAAAGAACAGCCTGCCCTGGTGCTGTTATAAGCTTTTTATCTTTTATAAAAAAGATATTAGATCTACTACCTTCTGTTATATCACCATTTCTGTCAACTAATATAGCTTCATATGCATTTTGCTTAGCTAACTCTTCATTTATTAATTCTCTAAAGCTTTTGTTAACTATCTTTATATTTGGATTTTCTCTTTCTCCATGATAAAGAATTGTTTTAACTCCATCTGCATAATCTTTTTCTGATGGATACTTATGAGGTATATAGAATATCTTTAACTCTTTGCTTAAAATATTATAAGTCATCTTCATATTTCCAAGAACATAATCATTAGCCTTTATAACTTTCGCAATATTATTTCTAAACTCTTCAATAGAAAATGGCATTTTTAAATTTAAAAGCGAAAAAGATCTCTGTAACCTTTCTGTATGATCCTTTAGAAAAATAGGAGTCCCACCTTCTATTCTAAAAACTTCATAAATAATATTTCCTTTATCACTATTATCATCTACAAAGTCTTTTACTTCGCAAATCTTTCCATCTTTTAGATAGAACTTATTTATAGCTTCTACCTTCATTAAACTCTCTCCTTTTACTTCCATCTTAAAACCTCTATATTATGATTCTTATTATAATTTATAAGATATGGCTTACCAACTAACTCTAAAAGAGGTAAATCAGATAATGAATCAGAGAACATATAAGAATTTTCATAATCTGCTTCTATATTATTTTCCTTAAGATATGCTTTCAATCTACTCACTTTTTCATCTCTTTTGCAATTATTGCCGCTCATTTTTCTAACAAACTTTCCATTTTCAAAAGTAAATCGAGTACCTATAATAAAATCTACATCATCTATAGCATAAAATTCCTTTATATAAAATTCCGGTGATGCAGATATTAATATAACCATATATCCTTCACTTTTTAATTTATGCATCATATCTAGTGCATCTTTATAAAGAATTTTACTTAATCTTTCATCATAAAACTTTTTAGTCAATATAGCTAAATCCTTCTCCTCTATATTCTCTATAAATTTTAAGAAACATTCTTTAACTTTCTTTTCATCATAAACTTTAATTCCATACATAAGTCCTGAATATAAAGCTCTTGGCAAAAACTTAATATTTTTTATATCTTTAGACACTATATACTTATAAAACTCCATAAGTGTTTCTTTTCTAGTTATAGTATAATCTATATCAAATAAAGCTAATTTAACTTTCTCCATCTTATCCTCCAACATTAAATAAAGTGCGATCTAAGGCTCGCAAGTGAAAAGTCGACTTTGTCGAAGTGAAAGGCTACTACGTAGCTGGGAAAAGTTAACTACGTTAAGGGGAAAATGCTACTATAAGTAGCAGAGAAAATCATTTTATCTCATTAGAGATCTTTTCCCTATTGCCCTAGGCAATATTTTCTCCTCAGCTTTAGCTGACTTTTCCCCTTTGACGAAATCAAACCTTTCACCAAAGTGCTTCGCACTTTATTTCAACTTACTTATAAATTCTCTTATTCTATTAATTCCTTTTTCAATTGCTTCCATAGATGTTGCATATGATACTCTAATATAATTATCTAATCCAAAAGCTTCTCCTGGTATTACTGCAACATTTTCATTATCTAATAATAATCTAGCAAAATCTAATGAACTTTTTATAGTTTCTCCATTAATTGCTTTCCCAATTGTCTCTTCTACATTAATCATAATATAAAAAGCACCTTGTGGCCTTATTGGTTTTATACACTCTATATTACACAATTCTTTATACATATAATCTCTTCTACGCTCAAATTCCTCTATCATATGATAAATATCTTCTTGTGGCCCATTTAACGCTTCTAGAGCCGCATATTGAGTTATAGAGCATGTATTTGATGTCATATGGCTTTGAATATTTGTCATAATCTTAGCAATTTCTGTTGAAGATGCTGTATACCCGATTCTCCATCCAGTCATAGAATAAGTTTTAGAGAATCCATTAATTACAATAGTTCTAGATTTCGCGTCTTCACTTAACGATGCTATACTAACATGCTTATTTCCATCATAAGTTAATTTCTCATATATTTCATCAGAAATAATCATTAAATCATATTTTTTAGCAAATTCACTTATAGCTTCTAATTCTGTTTTTGTATAAATAGTTCCTGTAGGATTATTAGGATTATTTAATATAATAGCCTTGCTTTTGCTAGTTATAACCTTTTCTAAAGCTTCTACATTATATTTATAATCATTTTCTTCTCCAGTATTTACAAATACAGGCTTTCCATCAGCTAATTTGATTAGTTCAGGATAGCTAACCCAATAAGGAACTGGTATTATAACTTCATCTCCTGGGTTTAATATTGCCATAAAAGTATTTGCTAAAGATTGTTTAGCCCCTGTAGAAACAACTATTTGTGAATCATCATATAAAAGTCCATTATCGTCTTTTAGCTTTTTACATATAGCTTTTCTTAATTCTATTATTCCACTAGTTTGAGTATATTTAGTATTTCCATTATCCATTGCTTCTTTTGCTGCATTTATAATATTTTTAGGTGTATTAAAATCTGGCTCACCTGCAGCGAAACTCACTACATCAATTCCTTTTGCTCTTAGTTCTTTAGCCTTTGCTGTTATCATTAAAGTTACAGATTGTTCTATTTTTCTTGCTTTTGTCGATAGCTCCATATTTCCCCCAATTATTATCTATTTTTTATAAATTTATTTAATAATATATCATTTATTCCACAACTACCTATAGATTGTTCATCAAAGTTTGCTCTTCCATGAAAATCGCTTCCTCCAGTAATTGATAATTTATATTTTTTCGCCATATTAAAAAATTTATTTGTATCTATCGCAGAATGACTTGGATGATATACCTCCACTCCACTTAATCCAAAGCACTTTAATTCTTTTATAATATTTTCTACTTCTATCTTCTTATAAATTTGTCCTGGATGTGCTAAAACTGGTACTCCTCCACTTTCCATAATTATATCTAAAGCTTCTCTATAAGTTAATTTAAAACCCTTAACATACCCTGGTTTACCTTTAATTAAATAACTTTTAAATGCTGTTTTATAATTATCAAAATAGCCCTTTTTAACCATTGCATTAGCTATATGGCTTCTACCTATTGTAGAATTTAAATCTACACCTAAATCATCTAATTGTATATTTATATCATATCCTTTTAAATTATAAAGTATTTTCTCTACTCTTTTTAACCTCTGTTTATTCAGATTATCTACTAAACATTTTAAGTTATTGTTTTCTATATCTATAAAATATCCAAGTATATGTAATTCCATTTCTTTATATTCTGTACTTAATTCTATTCCTGGTATTATTTTTAAGTCTTTATTATTATATTCTGTATTTACAATATATTGAGCTGCTATTGAATCGTGGTCAGTTATAGAAATGCATTTAATTCCTTTTTCCTTTGCCGTCTTTGCTATTTGTTCTGGTGTGTATATTCCATCAGAATAGCATGAATGTATATGTAAATCTACTGATTTCATTTTATCCACCTTTTCCTCAAGTGAAATTCTTATCTATTTTTCCTTATTAATAAATATATCACTAGCTGAATAGATTGTAAATTACTATAGATATTTAAATAAAATTATAATAAAAAAAGTGCCCAAGGCACTTTTTTTATTATTCTTCTTCAGCTAAAACGTTGCTATAGTAATCAGCAACTTTATCGAATTCAGCTTCATCTGGAACTACTAATTCTCCTGATTCAGTAGCTCTAAATAAGTATATTGAATCACCTTCTGGATCTTGAGCTAAAACATACTCTTCACCTTCGTATTCAAATGCATCAATTATAGGACAAGAAATAACATTTCCGTTATCGTCTTCTAGGTCTACAACCATATGCTCATGTTCGTGTTCTCCACATCCACAGCCTTCTCCACAACCTTCATTGTTGTGATCATGATCGCATCCGCAGCTTTCACCGCATCCACATTTATTTAATTCGTTATCCATCTTAACTCCTCCTTATATTTAAGTAGTCCTTATCATTGTACCCTTATTTATAGGAAAATAAAAGTAAAACTTTAAAATTTAATATTAATATTTTACGCAAATTATATATTTATGTCAATCTTCAACTAAAAAAGAGACCTTTCGGTCTCTTTTTATTTATAACTACTCTTGAGCAGCAAGTCTCTTGTAGTTGTTTAATCTTTCTTTAGCATCTTCTTCAGTCTTTTGGAATAAAGCTTCTGCTTGTTCTGGGAATGCTTTAGCTAATGCAGCATATCTAACTTCTCCCATTAAGAATTCTCTGAAGTCTGCTTTTGGCTCCTTAGAATCTAATGAGAATGGGTTCTTAGTTCCCTTTAATGCTGGGTTGTATCTGTATAGAGCCCAGTATCCTGAATCAACAGCTTTCTTAGCTTCATCTTGTGAATTAGCCATACCAGATTTAATACCATGGCTTATACATGGAGCGTAAGCTATGATTAATGATGGTCCATCATAAGCTTCAGCTTCAGCTATAGCTTTTAATGTTTGGTTCTTATCTGCACCCATTGAAATTTGAGCAACATATACATAACCATAAGACATAGCCATCATACCTAAGTCTTTCTTCTTAGTTCTCTTACCAGAAGCAGCAAACTTAGCGATTGCAGCAGTTGGTGTAGATTTAGAAGATTGACCACCAGTATTTGAGTAAAT
Organism: Clostridium sp. NSJ-145; assembly: GCF_021044725.1. Classification (NCBI taxonomy): domain Bacteria; kingdom Bacillati; phylum Bacillota; class Clostridia; order Eubacteriales; family Clostridiaceae; genus Clostridium; species Clostridium sp. NSJ-145. The sequence continues at coordinate 95,499 of NZ_JAJNOS010000002.1, read as the reverse complement.
TTCTGTATCAAATACTAATACATTTACGTTTTCTCCTGATGCTAATACGTGATCTAATCCGCCGTATCCTATATCGTAAGCCCAACCGTCTCCTCCGAAGATCCATTGAGATCTAGCAACGAAGAATTCTTTGTCTTTTAATATAGTGTTAGCTAATTCAGAATTTATAGATTCAAGAGCAGCTGTAAGGTTATTAGCTCTATCTCTAGTACCTTCTCCGCTTTCTCTGTGTTCTAACCAGTCATTTAATACTGCTTTAACATCTTCTGATAATTCTTCAGTTTCAATAAGCTTAGCTATATTGCTAGCAATTCTTTCTCTTATTGTCTTAACTCCTAAGAACATACCTAATCCGAATTCAGCATTGTCTTCGAATAATGAGTTAGCCCAAGCTGGACCATGTCCGTTATGGTTAACTGTGTATGGAGTTGAAGGAGCTGATCCACCCCAAATTGATGAACATCCAGTAGCGTTAGCTATCATCATTCTATCACCGAATAATTGAGTTACTAACTTAGCATATGGAGTTTCTCCACAACCAGCACAAGCACCTGAGAACTCGAATAATGGTTGCTCAAATTGGCTTCCCTTAACTGTGTTCTTGTTCATTGGGTTCTTCTTAGCTGAAACTTCTTCTACAGCGTAATCCCAAGCAGCGATTTGATCGTGTTGAGTATCTGCTGGTTTCATAATTAATGCCTTACCTGGAGCTGGACATACTTGAGCACAGTTTCCACATCCAGTACAGTCAAGTGGTGATACACCGATGCTGTATGACATTGGTTCTTCAGTCTTTAATGCTCTAGCAGCAACTATCTTCATAGATTCTGGAGCATTGTTCTTTTCTTCTTCATTTATTAAGAATGGTCTGATTGTAGCATGTGGACATACATATGCACATTGGTTACATTGTATACACTTATCTGGTTGCCATTCAGGAACATTTATAGCTATTCCTCTCTTTTCATAAGCTGCAGTACCAGCCATGAAAGTACCATCTTCCATGTTGTGATCTACGAAAGTAGATACTGGAAGTGAGAATCCTTCTTGTCTATTGATTGGTTCAACTATTTCTTTGATGAATGCTGGAACATCTTTAGTAGTTTCAACTTCAGCATCAACAGCATCTTTCCAGTCAGCTGGAACTTCTACCTTAACGATAGATTCTACACCCATATCGATAGCAGCGTTGTTCATGTTAACAACTTTTTCACCCTTCTTACCGTATGAAGTTACAACAGCTTCTTTTAAGTACTTGATTGCATCTTCTACTGGAATGATGTGAGCTATCTTAAAGAATGCAGCTTGCATTATCATGTTGATTCTTCCACCAAGACCGATTTCTTGAGCTATCTTAACAGCATTTAATGTATAGAATTCAATGTTGTTTTCAGCTAAGAATCTCTTCATGCTTGCTGGTAATTTTTCATTTAATTCTTCTGGTGTCCAGATAGTATTTAATAAGAACTTACCGTTCTTCTTTAATCCTTCTAAAACATTGTATTTATAAACATATGATTGGTTGTGACAAGCTACGAAATCAGCTTTATCTATTAAGTAAGGTGACTTAATTGGAGATTTACCAAATCTTAAGTGAGATACTGTTATACCACCTGACTTCTTAGAGTCATATGAGAAGTATGCTTGAGCATACATATCAGTCTTATCTCCGATAATTTTGATAGCACTCTTATTAGCACCAACTGTACCATCTGATCCTAATCCCCAGAACTTACATGCTTTTGTTCCTGCTGGAGTAGCATCGATATCTTCAGTTACTTCTAATGAAGTATTAGTTACGTCGTCTACTATACCTATAGTGAAGCCGTTCTTTGGCTCTTCCTTAGTAAGGTTAGCATATACAGCAGCAATGTGAGATGGGTTTGGATCTTTTGATCCTAATCCGAATCTTCCTCCTACGATTTGTGGAGCATTTGCTTTTCCTGAGAATGCTGATACAACGTCTAAGTATAAAGGTTCACCAATTGATCCTGGTTCCTTAGTTCTATCTAATACAGCTATCTTCTTAACTGTAGATGGAATAGCCTTTAATAATCTTTCTATTGAGAATGGTCTGTAAAGTCTTACTTTAACAACCCCAACCTTTTCTCCTCTACCATTTAAGTAGTCAATTGTTTCTTCAACTACATCTGTAACTGATCCCATTGCAACGATAACTCTATCAGCATCTGGTGCTCCATAGTAATCGAAACAGTGATATTCTCTTCCAGTTAATTTAGTAATTTCAGCCATATAGCTTTCTACTACTTCTGGAACATCATCATAGAATCTGTTAACAGCTTCTCTAGTTTGGAAGTAGATATCTGGGTTTTGAGCAGTACCTCTTGTTACTGGATGATTTGGATTTAAAGCTCCTTTTCTGAATTCTTCTACTGAATTCCAGTCTACTAATTCAGCTAATTCTTCTGTTTCTAAAACTTCTATTTTTTGAATTTCGTGAGAAGTTCTAAATCCATCAAAGAAGTTCATGAATGGAATTCTGCTCTTTATAGCTGCTAAGTGAGCAACTGCAGATAAGTCCATAACTTCTTGTACTGATCCTTCAGCTAACATCGCAAAACCAGTTTGTCTTGCAGCCATTACGTCTTGGTGGTCACCGAAGATGCTTAATGAAGATGTTGCTAAAGCTCTAGCAGAAACATGAATAACTCCTGGTAATCTTTCACCAGCAATCTTATACATGTTAGGGATCATTAATAATAACCCTTGTGAAGCTGTGTAAGTAGTTGTATAAGCTCCAGCTTGTAATGAACCGTGTACTGCACCTGCAGCACCTGCTTCAGATTGCATTTCCATTACGTGTACAGGTTGGCCAAAAATATTTTTTCTTCCTTGAGAAGCCCATTCATCAACGTGTTCAGCCATTGGTGATGATGGTGTGATTGGGAATATTGCTGCCACTTCAGTAAATGCGTATGATATATGAGCTGCAGCAGTATTACCATCCATAGTTTTCATTTTTCTCATTGTGTCTACCTCTCTTTCCATCTAAAAATAATCAATAAAATTTATTATATGATATCGTATAATATCATAAAAACCATTTTAAAGTACTTTTAAGTGTTATATATAAAAACTCATTAGAGATTTCTCTAATAAGGTTTTAATTATAATAATAATTTTGATATTTCTTCGCCTAAAGTTTTAGCTAACTCTACATCCTTTTCTGTAAGAGACTCTTTACAAACTACTTTCCCTATAGTTTCAAACCCATAATCATTCATAATAGCTTCCCAGTTATGTATAAACTTATCGTCTCTCCATCCACAAGAACCAAATAACACTAAAGGCTTATTATTAAATCTAATACTAGATAACTTATCTATGAAGGGTTTCATTTCTAATTGTTCTATCTCATCCTCCACCATTGCCGGGCTCCCCATAGCAACAGCATCAGCTGTTATAACATCTTCTTCTGAAGCATCATTAACGTGTTTTAAATTTATTTCTATATCACCTTTAATACCTTCTGCTATGCAGTTAGCTAAAAGCTCAACGTTTCCGCCATTGCTCCAATAAATAATTGAAACTTTCTTCATATACTAGCACCTCTTATTTTTCTAAAATACTTCCTATTTTTACACTCCATCTTTTATTATATAACAGCTGAATTTTTTTTCAAGTTATCAAATGTAATATTTTCGTGTATTACTAAATTTGTTATACGTTTTTAATTAATACTTTTCAAAATAATACTTATTATTTCACCAACACCATTTTTTACCTTACTATTTTGCATAGAGGTAATAAGTTTATTTTTATTATTCTTCAAATCTGTTAATTTATCAATTAAATTATGTTTTTCCATCATTTCATCTTCATCTAAAACTAAAGAGTAACCTTCTTTTTCAAAAGAATTCGCATTTAGAATTTGATCTCCTCTACTTGTTTTCTTAGAAAGAGGTATTAAAAGTGTTGGTTTCTTTAATGCTAATAGCTCAAAAATAACATTTGCTCCAGCTCTAGATATTATAAAATCTGCCGCTTGAAGAAGATGTGGTAAGTCTTCTTTTACGTACTCAAACTGTTTATAACCATTTATAGAGTTTAAGCTTTCATCTAAATTCCCTTTTCCACATATATGAATAACATTAAAATCTAATAAAATCTTACTTAAATCTCTTCTTACTTCATCATTTATACTTTTAGCACCTAAACTTCCACCAATTACAAGCAGAATATCTTTATCATCCTTAAATCCACAAATTTCTTTTCCTCTTATTTTGCTACCTTGAAGTATTTCATTTCTTATAGGAGTTCCTGTTAAAACACCTTTACCATCTTTTACATAAGCTAAACTTTCTCTAAATGTAACACAAAGCTTATTACAGAAAGGAGCTGAAAGTTTATTTGCTAATCCTGGCGTTAAGTCTGATTCATGAGAAACAACAGGTATCTTTTTCATAGATGCAGCTATAACTACTGGTACGGCAACAAACCCACCTTTTGAGAAAACTACATCTGGCTTTTCTTTATCAAGAATTCTTTTAGCCTGGTAAATACCTTTTATAACTTTAAAAGGATCTGAAAAATTCTTCATATCAAAATAGCGTCTTAATTTTCCGCTTGAAATTGGGAAATATGGAATATTAGCATCTCCTATTATTTCTTTTTCTATTCCATCTATACTTCCTATGTATTTTATATCAAACCCTCTCTTCTTCAGTTCAGGAATCAATGCTAAGTTTGGAGTTACATGTCCTGCAGTTCCCCCACCAGTCATTATTATTTTATATTTACTCATAAAACACCTCATATAAAATTTTAAATTATAAATCATCTCTATTTTACCACTAAGTCGTTATTTTGCCACCTTTTCCTTTAATTTAATAAAATACAACTTAAAAATTTGGATAAGCTATTAACGTAAAGATAAAAGGAGGTGAAACTATGGCATATAATTTAGTACCTGAAGCTAAACAAGGTTTAGCAAAATTCAAGAGCCAAGTTGCTACTGAAATGGGTGTTCCTTTTACAGATTACAATGGAGACCTTACTTCAAAACAATGTGGTAGCGTTGGTGGTGAAATGGTTAAACGTATGGTTGAACAATACGAATCAGGTTTAAAATAACCGCCATGCATAACACTCACTACATATGCTAGAATATCAACATCATAATCTTGTAAAAACTAGTATTTAAATAAAGAAGGAAATGTTTATTCATTTCCTCCTTTAGTTTTAACCTAAAAATATTAAGTATAAAAAAGTTTTATATTTATCAACTTATCTACTTGCTTTATTGAGTAATTGAAATTTTACTAGCAGTATAACTTTTAATTAAATCTATAATTTTGAATTATCAACTGAACTTTTTTATTTCCTCTAAATTCGTTTATCTCTGGAACACATACTACATCAATCTTTACCCTATTAGGATATCCATTAAATACCTTATTATATTCATCTTCTCCATAACTTACTTTTAAAGCTTCATCAAAATCATTTATATCTCCAAAGTATATTCCATCTATACAAAGATTACCATCACTTATCTTTAGCTTTAAAACATTTTTATCTTTACCTAAAATTTTCGCTTCTAATACTTTTAAATTTTTAATACCGAAAGTTGGTTTAGGATTAGCTTTTCCATAAGGCTCTAACTTAGCTATCTCTTCTATAAGATTAAAATTTATATCTTTTAATGCTAAAGGCATATCAATAGATACTTTTGGAATAATATCTTCATCAGTTAATGTAGTTTGAGTATTTAATCTTTTTCTAAACTCATTTATGTTTTCATTTGCAATAGACATTCCAGCAGCCATGGGATGCCCTCCAAATTTTCCCAATAAATCCTTACACTTTATTAATTCCTCAAACATATTATACTCTTCAATAGATCTTCCTGACCCCTTAGCTCCTTCGTGAGCTGATGTTAATACAATAGTTGGCAAATTATATTTTTCTCTTATTCTACCTGCGATTATTCCAGCTATGCTTTCATGAGTTTCCTCTAAGTATACAACTAATACTTTTTCTTTATTCATGTTGTTACATTCTATTATCTCAATAGCTTTCTCTAATCCTTCTCTTGTCAATTCTTGTCTCTCTTTATTTAGTTCATTAAGCTTTTTAGCAAGTTCTTCTGCTTCCTTTTCATTTTTTGAAAGCAACATCTTTAAAGCCCACTCTGCTTGTTCTAAACGACCTGATGCATTTATACTTGGTCCAATAACAAAGCCTAATGCGTATACTGAAATCTCTTTATTATCAAGACCTGTTTCTTTAAATAAAGCTCTTAATCCTATATTATCAGTTTTATTAATTATCGTTAAACCTTCTTTTACGATTATTCTATTTTCTCCAATTAAATCAACTACATCACAAACAGTAGCAATCGCAACATATTGTAATAATTCAAGTGCTTCATTCTTATTTATTCCATAGGCTTCATACATACCTTCAATAAATTTATATGCAACTCCTGCACCACAAAGCTTTTTAAATGGATATTTGCATTCTTCTTGTTTAGGATTAATTACAGCATCACCTTCAGGAACTATAAATGTTCTATCACCATCTTCATTTTCAACAAAAGGTACATCATGGTGGTCAGTTATTATCACTTTTAGCCCTAATTCCTTAGCTAATTTTATTTGCTCTATAGCTGATATACCATTGTCACATGTTATTATTAAATCTACTTTATCAGCATAAGCATTTTTTATTATATTTTCATTGATTCCATATCCATCCTTTATTCTATCTGGAATCACATAACTTACATTAGCTTTACATTTTTTTAATCCACTATAAAGTACATAGGAACTTATTACTCCATCAACATCATAGTCTCCTACAATAAGAATTTTTTCACCTTTATCTATGCTATCTTTCATTATTTTTATAGCTTTATCCATATCTAAAAGCTTTTTGTAATCTTCAAAATCATCTATTTTGCTATTTAAAAAACTATTAGCCTCTTCTAATTTATAAATATCTCTATTAACTAATAATCTAGCTACTACATTGCTAACTCCAAGAGCTTTAGCAAATGCTTCACAGTTAAATTTAACATTTCTAACTGTCCACTTTTCCATACTTACTCACCCCTTTTTCTTAGTTAAAAGTTAATATTTTATAGTTAATGATTCAGGAAAAAAGCCAGCTATACGCTGACTTTCAAACTTACATTATAAAAAAATCGTCTAAACAATTTTCCTTTTTAACTCTTAACTCTTAACTTTTAATTCTTTGCTATTAACTTATTTAAAAAGCATCCCTTTTTGTAGCTCTTCTACTTTATCTGGTGCAGCATGCTTTAATAATTCAAAAGCAAATGGTATTGCCGCTGCAGGACCTCTTCCTGTTATTATATTTCCATCTACTACAACTAATTCTTCTTTGTAGTTACAATTTCCAAGTTGATCTTGGAATCCTGGATAACATGTAACATTTTTACCTTCTGAAATTTTAAGTTTTCCTAAAGTTATTGGACCTGCACATATTGCAGCTACTATTTTATTATTCTTATAGAAATCCATAACAATTTCATTTACTTTCTCATCATCTCTTAGGTTAACTGATCCTGGCATTCCTCCTGGTAAAACTATCATATCATATTCTAAAACTTCATCATTTAATAACTTGTCAGCTTCTACAACCACGTCATGCGATGTTCTAACATTTTGAGATTTTGTTCCAAAAGTATGACAACATACCCCTGCCCTTCTCATTATATCTACTACTGTTAAACCTTCTAAAGTTTCAAATCCATCTGCTAATAACACAGCAACCTTCATCATAAAACCTCCCTTTATTGATTAAATTCTGCTTCTACAACTTCATCTTCAAAAGCAGTAACCATAACTGTTGTTCCTCTACCTGCCCTGTTTTGAAGCTTAATTTCATTTATATTTACAACTTTTATTTCTTTATTTCTTGTAGTTAAAGTTAAATCTACATTAGCTAAACCTACGGCGATTTCATCATCAGATAAGCTATTTTTCAATTCAACGACTTTACCCATTATTACAAAGTCATCATCTCTTAAGCTTATTCCGGTAACCCCTGATGCAACTCTTCCCATAGTGCTTACACTTTCCTCTAGGAATCTTATAGCCATACCATTCTTAGTTGCTATAATTACATTTCCATTACCCTCACTACATATATTAACTGAAACAACAACATCATTTTCATACTTTAATTTATATGCTACTTGATAAGCATAATTACCATCATACTCTTTTAATAATGTCTTTTTTATCATTCCCTTTTTAGTAAAGAAATACACTAACTTATTATCATCATAGCTCTTCAGTGAGTATACATCTACTATCTTCTCTTTTGATGTGTATCCTTCTATAACTTTTTCTAAAGGAATCTCTGTTTCTGTTACATTTTGAATTAAGAATGTTGGTAACTTAAATACATTTCCTTTATCAGTGAATAAAAGTAATTCACTTGCTGTGTCTGTATTTACTTTCAATCTATCACTGCTTCTACCTCTAGAAAATGATTTTATAGTCCCTTTTTGAGTTACTCCTACCCAGAACTGTTTATACTCAATTTGTTCTACATACTCTACTTTTGTGACTTCATCATTAGCAGTTAAGTTAAATAATGATAATCCTAAAACATTTCTTGGTGTATCTTCAAGAGTAGGTATTTCAAGCGTAAATTTTAATCCATTTTTAGATTCAACACTTAAAAATGACTTATTTTCATCACAATCAAGCATTATCACATCGATTATAACCTCACCATCTTTAAGCTTTACAGCTTGTAATTTGCTATAATTTGTTTGGAATTTATCTAAAGAACTCTTTTTTATAGTTCCCTTATTTGTTATAAATTGAATAGATTTATTAGAGTCAAATAACGGAACAGACATTACTTGTACTATATTCTCGTCATCTAAGTTTAATGTTTTAATAATAGAATCTATTCTTTCACCTTTCTCTTTCCATTTTAATTCTGGAATATTAATTCCTTTTGTTTGATACATATTTCCTTTGTCGGTAAATACTATTAAACTTTCAGTTGTGTTAGATTTAACCAAGAATTTAAGTTCGTCACCTTCTCTATAATCTATATCATCAGCATTAGAATTAGATCTATTATATGTCTTAAGAGGTATTCTCTTTATAAACCCATCTTTAGAAAGAGTTATCATTACATCTTCTACAACTATTAGTTCTTCTATATCAATCTTAGCTTCACTATCATCCTCAACTATTTTAGTTCTTCTAGGATTTCTATAATTATCAGTGATTTCCTTTAACTCTGTCTTTATAACCTTAAGAAGTTCTTTTTCATCTGCTAATATCTTTCTTAATCTCTTAATAGTCTTTTCAAGCTCTGCATATTCTTTTTGGAATACCTTTATCTCAAGGCCTGTTAGTCTATAAAGCATAAGCTCTAATATAGCTTCTGCTTGAAGTGCACTGAAACCAAACCTAGCTATAAGATTTTCCCCTGCATCCTTTTTAGACTTAGATTCTCTTATTGTTTTAATTACTTCATCTAAAACATCTATAGCTTTTATAAATCCTTCTACTATATGATGTCTTTTTTCTGCTACTTCCAGTTCTCTTATAGTTCTTCTTGTCACTATATCCTTTTGATGGTTAACATAGTGAGTTATTATAGTTTTTAACCCCATAGTCTGAGGTTTGCCATTTGCTAAAGCAACCATATTAAAGCTTAAATTAGATTGTAGATCTGTTTTCTTAAATAAGTATTTTAGTACTTTATCTGCAACATCTTTGTCTGCAGCTTTTTTAAGTTCAATTACAGCTCTAACACCACTTCTATCTGATTCATCTCTTATATCAGTAATAGCTTCTAAAGCTTTTTGATGTCTTTTATCTCCAGTCATTTCAGAGATTGTTTGAAGTATCTTTGATTTATTTCTTCTATACGGGAATTCTGTTATTACTATTCCCCATCTGCCATTATCTAATTTTTCTATATCAGTCTTAGCTCTTAACGTAACCTTTCCTTCTCCAGTTTCATAGGCAGCTAATAAAGAGTTTTTACCTATTAAAACTCCTCCTGTTGGAAGATCTGGTGCTTTTATATATTCCATTAACTCTTTTGTAGTTATTTCTGGATTATCAATATATGCAAGCACACCATCTGTTACTTCTCCTAAGTTATGAGGAGGTATATTAGTAGCTAATCCTACCGCTATACCAAAGGTTCCATTAACTAAAAGATTTGGATATCTAGATGGTAATACTTTAGGTTCCATTTCTGAATCAGAATAGTTTGGAACCATATCTACTGTATTTTTATCTATATCTTTTAGCATTTCCATAGCTATCTTAGAAAGTCTAGCCTCAGTATAACGCATCGCTGCAGCTCCATCACCATCCATAGAACCGAAGTTACCGTGTCCATCAAATAAAGGCTCTCTTGTAGAAAAGTTTTGAGCCATTAATACCATAGCATCATAAACTGATGAATCTCCATGAGGATGGAATTTACCTAGTACGTCTCCTACTATTCTTGCAGACTTATAATATGGTCTATCTGGAAAAGCCTTTAACATATATGCACCATAAAGTATTCTTCTATGTACCGGCTTTAATCCATCTCTAACATCTGGCAACGCTCTATCCTTAGCAACTTCTACTGCATAAGGAAGGTAGTTATCAGGCATAGCCTCTTCAAGAGGTACTCTTAAAATATTATTATCTCTTGGAATATTGTGTTCCTTCTTAGCCATTAAAAAGCTCCTTTCGTACTATTTAAAATTCCGCATACTTATACATATAATTTTTTCTCGGTTCAACTACATCTCCCATTAATAGAGATACCATTTTCTCAGCCTTAGCTGCATCTTCTATGGTAACTTGGAAAAGAGTTCTAGTCTCAGGATTTAATGTTGTATCCCAAAGTTGGTCTGGATTCATTTCTCCAAGTCCTTTATATCTTTGAATTAATGCGCCTTTACCGATTTCTTTTTTTACCTTTTCTAACTCATCATCACTATAAGCATATTTATGAACTTCTTTTCCCTTAACAGTTTTATAAACCTTATATAATGGTGGTTGAGCTAAATAAAGATGTCCATTCTGTATAAGAGGTCTCATATATCTATAAATGTATGTCATCCATAATGTTCTGATATGATATCCATCAACATCGGCATCACTCATAATTATTATTTTGTCATACTTTAAATCTTCTTCTCTATAGTTGTCTAAAGTTCCTGTTCCTACTGCAATATTAAATATTTTCAGTTCTTCAGACGCTAATACATTTTCAAGTTTTTGCTTTTCAGTATTCATTATCTTACCTTTTGATGGCATAATAGTTTGGAATCTTCTATCTCTAGCTTGCTTTGCAGAACCTCCCGCAGAATCTCCCTCAACTACGATAAACTCATTAACTGTATTATCTTTTAATGTACATACAGCAACTTTACCAGCTAACGGTGCAGTACCCTTACCTATTTTCTTCTTTTCAGCTTCATTTATCTTTTTAATCTTTTCTCTTCTTTGAGCAGTAGCTAATGCATTATTTATAATCGTTGTTGCAAGCTCTTTATTATCTTCTATCCATTCACCAAGTCTAGTGTATGCTAAATCATTCATCATTGTATAGGCTTCTGAACTTCCTAGCTTAGTCTTAGTTTGTCCTTCAAATATAGGATTAGTAATTTTAATTCTTACTATAGCAGTCATACCTTCTCTAAGGTCATCGCCTTCAAAATCCTTATCCTTTTCTTTTACAAGCCCTAATTTTCTAGCCCACTCTTTGAAAGCTCTTGTCATACCAGTTTTAAATCCAGCTTCATGAGTACCAGCTTCAGTAGTTGGAATATTATTAACATAGCTTGCTATATATTCTGTAGTTGAATCAGTAAATTGAATACATACCTCTCCAAACATCTGTATATTATCTACAGTTCTTTCTCCTTCAAAAATAATTGGATTTGGATGTAATACCATCTTACTTTCATTTAAATATTCGATGAAATCTAGTAAACCTCTTTCAGAGTAATACTCCTTAACTACCTCTTCATCTTTTCTTCTATCTATAAGCTCTAAACGTATCCCTTTATTTTGGAATGCTAATTCTTTTAATCTCTCATCTATTATGTCAAATTTAAAATCTGTAGTAGAGAAAATTTCATTATCAGGCTTAAATGTTACTCTTGTTCCAGTAGTCTTAGATTTTCCGACTACCTCTAAAGCTGTAACTGGAGTACCTGGCATATCCTTCTTAAGTTCTTTATCATAAGCAAATTCGAATCTTTGTCTGTAAATATTACCATTTTGATGCACTTCAACTTCTAACCATTTTGATAAGGCATTAACTACAGCAGCTCCAACACCATGAAGCCCTCCAGAGGTTTTATAATTCTTATTATTAAATTTTCCTCCTGTATGTAATTCTGTAAATACCATTTCAACTCCAGACTTCTTTTTAGTTGGGTGAATTCCAGTTGGTATTCCTCTTCCATTATCTATAACAGTAATACTTTTATCTTTATTGATAATTATTGTTGCTTTATCCCCATAACCATTTGAAATTTCATCAATGGAGTTGTCTAAAATTTCCCATATGCAATGATGTAATCCCTTAGTTCCAGTTGAACCTATATACATACCTGGTCTTACTCTAACTGGCTCAAGTTTTTCTAAAGATGTTAAGTCTGTTACATCATATCTATTATCTATATTATTACTCATATAAACCTCCAAGAAAAATCTATATAAAACCTATCTTTTTTTCAATTAATTCTGTCATATCTTTTAATTTTACATAAACATACTTTCGATTGCAAATTTATTTCTAAAAATTTTTAAAAACAGCTATTATCTGGTAATTTTTTCACTTTTACTTTACATACTTATATTATCCCGTATTTTATGAATTAGCAAAGTTTTTCAGAAACCAAAAAAAGTCAACGCATATTAAACGTTGACTTCTTTTATTTTTTTATACTATTCCTTGAGCCATCATAGCTTCTGCAACTTTGTTAAATCCAGCAATATTTGATCCCATTAATATATTACCTTCTTCTCCATATTCTTTAGCCGCTTCAGCAGATTGTCTATATATATTAACCATTATATCTTTTAATTTATTATCAACTTCCTCAAATGTCCAAGATAATCTCATACTATTTTGTGACATTTCTAGTGCTGAACAAGCAACTCCACCAGCATTTGCTGCTTTTGCAGGTCCAAATAATATACCATTTTCTTGGAACACTTTTATAGCATCTAAGCTCGAAGGCATATTAGCTCCTTCTGCTACTACTTTAGTTCCATTTGATACTAGAACTTTAGCTGATTCTTCATCTATTTCACCTTGAGTTGCACATGGAAGAGCTACGTCACACTTAATATTCCATATTCCTCTGCATCCTTCAACATACTTAGCAGTTGGAACATAGTTTAAATAATCTTTAATTCTACCTCTTTTAACTTCTTTAATTTCCTTAACTGCATCTAAGTTAATTCCATTTTCATCATATATATATCCATTAGAATCACTTAAAGCTACTACTTTTGCCCCTAATTCAGTAGCCTTCTTTGTTGCGTATATAGCAACATTTCCTGAGCCTGATATAACTACAGTTTTACCTGCTAATGATAAGTTGTTATCCTTCATCATTTCTTCTGTGAAGTAAATTAATCCATATCCAGTTGCTTCAGTTCTAGTTAAACTTCCACCGTAAGTTAAGCCTTTACCTGTTAAAACTCCAGGGTCATTTGCACCTCTTAGCTTTTTATAATATCCGTACATATATCCAATTTCTCTTGCACCTACCCCAATATCTCCTGCAGGTACATCTGTATCTTGACCTATATGTCTATAAAGCTCTGCCATAAAGCTTTGACAGAATCTCATTACTTCTCCATTTGATTTTCCTTTAGGGTCAAAGTCTGATCCACCTTTTCCTCCACCTATTGGAAGTCCAGTTAAAGAATTTTTAAATATTTGCTCAAATCCTAAGAATTTAATAATACTAGCATTAACTGTTGGATGGAATCTTAATCCTCCTTTATATGGCCCTATAGCACTATTAAATTGTACTCTAAATCCTCTATTTACTCTAACATTTCCATTATCATCTACCCATGGAACCCTAAACATAATTTGTCTTTCTGGTTCAACAATTCTTTCTAATAAACCTGCTTCAATATATTCTGGATGTTTATCAAAAACTGGTGATAAAGATAATAAAACCTCTTTAACCGCATCTAAAAATTCTTTCTCTCCTGCATTTCTATTACTAACTTCATCTAAAACTTTTAATACGTACTCTCTTCCATTCATATATATCGCCCCTAACATTCTTTTTCTATTAAATGATACAACATATTTTAAATATTTTCCATGTTATTTCATATTTTTTTGCTGAAATATCAAAAATTTAACATAATATTTAGATTTATTTTATGAATATATCAACTTTTATATTAAAATACTAATACTAAATTTAACGTTTTTTTAAATATATTTTAACACAAGGAGACTAAGTATGAAAATTGGATATGCCTGTACTCCACTTATGGTTCCATATAAAACAACAAGAAAATTAACTCTTTCAAATTATTCTGAAGAAAAAGTCTCTTTACTAATAAAAGAAAATCTTGAAGACTTATATTCTATACTTTATTATAACAATTCTAAAAACATTAATTTTTTTAGAATAAGCTCTGATGTAATTCCTTTAGGGAGCCATCCAATAAATAACTATAATTGGTGGGATAATAATAAAAATCTTTTAGATAAAATAGGTTCTTATATAAAAACAAATAATATTAGAGTATCCATGCATCCAGGTCAATATACGCTTTTAAACTCTCCTAAAAAAGAAGTTGTAGAAAAATCTATATGTGATTTAAAGTTTCATTGCAAGTTTTTAGATAGCCTTAACTTACCATCAAGTCATAAAATAGTTCTTCATGTTGGTGGTGTTTACGGAAATAAAAAAAGTGCTATAGAAAGATTTATAACTGAGTACAACAATTTAGATAATAATATTAAGAAAAGATTAATAATAGAAAATGATGAACGCTTTTTTTCTATATATGATTTATTAGAGATTTATACTAAATGCAAAGTACCAATAGTATTTGATAATCTACATTATGAATGTTACGGAGATACTTCTATGTCTATACCTGAATTATTGCCATTAATACAAAGAACCTGGAAAAAAGATGATGGAGATATGAAGGTACACTATAGTATACAAGATATTACTAAAAAGAGCGGTGCTCATTCTCCCACTATTTTTATAGATAATTTTCTAGCTTACATAAATAATTACGATTTCTCAAATATAGATATAATGCTAGAAGTCAAAGACAAAGAAGTTTCTGCAATAAAGGCAATAAACTCTATAAACTATCTTAATAATAACTTTTCTTATATTGATTATTTAAACGAGATACAAGCCTATCAATTATTTGTATTAGAAAAATATGATTATAGTGGTATATCTAAATTGAAAGATATAAAACCTCAAAACAATTTTTTAAAGCTATACACATTTATAGATTCATTAATCTATGAAGAATATAACGAAGTATCATTTAGGCGTGCATTAAACCAAGGATTTGAATCTATAAGAAAGGATTTAAATTCAAAAGAAATTAATCATTATAACAAAAACTATAAAGATCAATCCTATTCAAAGTGTAAAGAATACCTAAAAAAATTAAGTGATAAATACAATTTACCACTTAATAACACATACTACTTTATTTATTAATATATAAGTACAAAGCTCACTTACTAGGTGAAAAGTCAACTATGTTGAGATTAAAAAGCTGCTGACGTAGCTATAAAAAGTTAACTTAAGTTAAAGTGAAAAGTATTACGGTAGTAACTTTTCAATATTGCCTAAAGCAATCTTTTTCCTGTCATGTTAGTGACATTTTCACCTTTTCACAAGAAAACCTTTCACCAAAGTTCTTTGCACTTTATCTTCTCATATCTTCAACCAATTTTTCTATAAACTTTACTTTCTTTCCCTTTATATACATGGCTATTGGAATATTTGCTAAAATCCCCATAACTGTCCCACATATAATATCCATCATAGTATCAATCAAACTATTGTTTTGTGATGTAAATCCAAATAATTGGTCTGTACTAAACTCCCAAATTTCCCATACTCCTGCTGCTGCAATTGAAAATATTATAGAGAATACTACTCCCATCATAGGATTAACAGCTTCTTTATCATCAGTCTTAACCAAGGTTAAATAGAAAATATATCCGATATAAGCTATTATTACTCCTGAAATTAAATGAAGTATCTTATCGTATCCTGGAATTATTATATAAAAATCTAATACACTTCCTAAATACATTGCTGCAAATACGAATGTAAATATCAAATAAAAGCTTATTCTTGATCTTCTTAAGAAAGTCTTCTTATAAACAAAGAACATAATCCATGCAGTTACTGCTGCTAATGCTATCCTAAATGTATGAACTCCTTCTTTAGCCATCATATCATATACTAAGGTTAAAGCTAATATAACCATATATGCCAAATTAATAATTAGTGCTTTATCTTTTTTCAAATCCAAAGCCAACGCCTCCTCTGCCGCTTTAATCATAGATAAAATCCATTAATTAAATGATTTTTCTAAATTACTTTTAACTATTAAAGCAGTTATTCCACCTATAATTAGTCCACCAAGATGTGCATAATTATCTATGTTACTTAATGAAACCCCTATAATTACATTAATAATTATAACTTGAATAATATTCATCATATAACTTTTTCCTATTTTATCTCTATGCTTAACTCCAAATACCAACATAGCTCCTAAAAGTCCAAAAATTGCTCCTGAAGCTCCTACAGATATAGAGTATGGACTAAGGATATAGCTAAATAGACTTCCCCCTAAAGCTGCCATTAAATATATTATTAAATATTTCTTTCGTCCAAAAACATATTCAACCTCTGATCCTATTATTTTTAGCGCATACATATTAAAGACTAAGTGCATAATTCCTCCGTGTAAAAACGCACAAGTTAACAATCTCCAAACTTGTCCACGGTTAATTAATTCATTAACCTTTGCACCTAATCTTATTAACACATAGGTATTGCTATTAAGTACATCTCTAGACATTATTGCAGTTAATATATAAATTAAAACATTTATTCCTATCAATATATAAGTAAGCTTATTATCCTTAAATCTATTTCTATGCTTTTGCTCTTTTTTACTCATATATTCATATACTTGAAGGAGAGGCTTACAGCCATCTCCGCTGTAAAGCACTCTTTCTTCACTTAATGAATAAATAAGTTTATTATATTGTCCTAAATACTCCTGTGCTACTTCATTACTTTTAGTTGTAATAACTACATTCAATGCTATAGGTTTAGTAAATACTTTTTTTAAAGATTCATAAGCTTCACTATAAAGCGAAGTAGCCTCCATTTCATCGCATACTATAACGGCATATGCATAATTCTCATTTTCTGATATTGCAACCCACCTATTTTCGTTCTTAGATGAACTGAAATAATCTTTTATATAAAAACCATATCTATTAATCAATATATTAAAAAATTTATCTTCAAACTTTTTCATATTAAATATCTTTCTCTAACATATCTAATAATTCATTAAATCTTTCAATAGTAGCTTCTAAAGGCTTAGGTGTAGTCATATCCACTCCTGCTTTCTTTAATATTTCTATTGGATAATTACTTCCTCCACTCTTTAAGAAGCCAGTATACTTTTCAACAGCATTTGGTTCTTTATCTAAAATAGATTTTGCAAAAGCAGATGCAGCTGCATAACCTGTTGCATATTGATATACATAGAAATCATTATAGAAGTGAGGGATTCTTGCCCATTCAACATCTATTTCATCATCTACAACTATGTCTTCACCAAAGTATTTAACATTTAATTCATGCCATTTAGCATTGTAATCTTCTGCTGTTAATGGCATACCTTTTTCAAAGCTTTCATGAGTATATAGTTCAAACTCTGCAAACATTATTTGTCTAAATACAGTTGTTCTTATTTGTTCTAACTCTTGATTTATTAAATAAAGTTTTTTCTTTTCATCAGTTTCTTTATTTATTAAATGATGAATAAGTAGAGCTTCATTAGTAGTCGAAGCAACTTCTGCACAGAATATTGAATATCCTGCATAATAGTAGCTTTGTTCTTTTCTTGAATAATAAGAATGGATTGAGTGACCCATTTCATGAACTAAGGTAGATACATCATTTAAATCGTAATTATAATTTAATAATACGTATGGTTTTGTATCATATCCACCCCATGAATAAGCTCCACCTCTTTTACCTTTATTAATATATTTATCTATCCATCCACCTTCAATTCCACCTTTAAATATATCTAAGTATTCTTCTCCTAGTGGATTAAGACCTTCAATTGCCATCTCAACGCCTTTATCAAATTCTACATGTTCCTTATCAATTTCTATAACTGGCACATATAAGTCATACATATGCATTTCATCAAGTCCAAGTAATTTTTTCTTTATTCTTACATATCTATGAAGTGATTCAATATTATCATTTATAGTTTTAATAGCATTCTTATAAACTTCAAGTGGAATATCTTCTGGTTTTAAAGCCGCTTCTAAAGCACTATTATACTTTCTCACTCTTGCTGAGAAATTAAATGCTTTTATTGAACTAGAAAGTGTTGTAGCTAAAGTATTTTCAAAATCCTTATATTGTCCAAATAAATCTTTAAATGCAGCTTCTCTAACACTTCTATCTTTAGATTTAATAAATGAAGAATAGTTTCCTTCTGTCAATTCTACTTCATGACCATCTTCATCTTTAATTTTTCCAAATTTCATATCAGCATTAGTCATTATATTATGAATTGATGATGGAGCATCAAGACAATCAGAAGCAGCTGCTAAAAGTTCCTCTTCTTCCTTACTTAATACATGAGGTTTTTCCTTAATTATATTAATTAATAAAAATTCATATGGTTTTAATCCATCTAATCTTTTTATCTCTTCTTCTATAAATCCGTCTGGTAAACTTAATAATTCTGGTACAAAATAAGCTGAATATGTTGCGTACTCTGCCATGTAAGCATCAATTTTATTCATCATGCTTTGATATTTAGGATTTGATGTATCTTCGTCTGATTTTAAATGAGCATAAACATATATTTTTTCAGCTTTTCTTGAAATCTTCTCATTTAAATCTAAATATTCTATTAATACTTCTCCATTTTTAAGTTTTCCTTGAAATTCTTTAAGCTTTGGAGCTTCTTGTTGAAGCTCCTTATACTCTTTTTCCCAAGCTTCATCACTAGGATAAACTTCATTAACACTCCATTTATCTATTTCTTGAATTTCCTCTCTCTTCTTTAAAACCTTACTTTCCATAGCACACCTAGCCTTTTTCGGCTACTCCTTTCTACTTATATTCTTCTTCTTTTCCTTCTATATCATTAAAAGCTTTTTCCATAGCTTCATGAATTAACCCTAAAGCTAAAGATAATTTTTCACTAATATATTGATGTTCATCTTCATATTTAAAAGTAATTAAGAATGTTGGATTATATTCATCATCCACATCTTCAATCTTAAATCCTTCTTCTTCAAATATAGAATAATTAAATACATCATATATTGCAGAGTATTCCCACTCTTCAACATCTTTATTTGTGTCAAATTTTATATAAACAGTATCTCCTTTTACATAAAACCCTTTTACATATTCAGCTTCAACAGATACTTGATAACTTCCTAACTCTTTTGTAACAAATCCTGTTTCAGCATCTCTTTCCATTAATATTAAACTTGAGTAATCCATATTTATATTCTCCTTCTATTCTTCCATTGTTTTCATTTTTTTGTCTTATCCTTATTATATGTTTCCTTCTTTAATTATACAATATCCACTTTACATATTTACAATTTATGGTAATATATTAACATAGAGTTTTTTTGGGGGCGATTTTATGGTGCAAAAACGTTCTAAAAAAAATAGGACATACACTAGAGTTCAACGCTTAAAAAAACGTAGAAAAAAGTTATTTGCAATAATTTTTCCTATAGTTGTTGTTGTATTATTGATTACTAGTGGAATCCTATTAAAAGGAAAGTACGTTTCTTACAGATGTAGTAATTTAACTTATGCAATTGATTACTACTTCACTAATTGGAAAGATAAAGATTTAAGAATTAACAGAGTTCAAAGTATGACATTCGTTGATAAAACCGAGGATAAAGTTATCGTAGAAGCTTTTGGCCTTAGTCATAATGAGCCACATCAAAGAACTACACTAGTAGGAGAATTAACAAAAGATTCTAGTGGATCATGGGTAATGAACTCATTAGAAAAAAAAGATGATTCACAAAAAAACGCTGAATAAATCAAAGACAGTAGATAGGTTACATAACCTTTCTACTGTCTTTTTTCATATTATTTATCAGCTAATATATGATCAAATCTTCTTCCCATTTCAAAGCTATGGTAGTTAACTCCATCCTTTGAGTGATTATCTATAAAGTCTTGTAATTCTATTTCATAAGTTTCACAACCATCTAATTCGATAGTTATCACATCTTCATCATTAATTTCAAAATTAGTTATTTCGCCATTATCAATTTCTTCATTACCATAGTGGAAAACTACTCCACAATCAGTTAGCTCAGTGTATAATTCTAATAATTCTTCTCTTGTGTCTCTTGTCATATTTCTTTCTCCTTAAACTACTAATTTTAGAAATGTTATATAAAAGGTTGTGCCTACCCCAACTTCACTTTCTGCAACTACACTCCCATTATAAGCTTCAATTATCTTTTTACTTAAAGATAATCCTATTCCAATGCTCTTAGGATTTATAGAATTCTTACCCTTATAAAATCTTTTAAATATATTTTTAAGATCTTTCTTTTCTATCCCTTCACCATTGTCACTTATAGTTACTGTAACGCTTAATGTTGTTTCATCAAGAGAAATTTTTATATTTTCTCCTATAGCAGTATGCTTTATAGAGTTTTAATAATATTACTAAAAACTTCTCCTATCTATTTCTCATCATGAAAGTAAAGGCCCTCACCCTTAAAATCTAATCTTATCTTTTGTTTTTTTCCTCAGCCTTAACTTTTAAAGGCTGCATACAATAATTTATAGTATCTTTTAAAGAAAGTAAAGACCTATTATAATTTATTGCATTACTTTATATTCTTGCATACTTTAATAAAGTGGTAATAACCCAATCTATTCTGTTTAATTAATGCGATATATCATTAGTAATATTTTCTAAATTAACTTTTCCTTCTCTAAAATCTATTAAAGCACCTTCAAACCTTTCTTCCATATCAAGAAATCTGTTGTAAAATACCTCTCTTTCTCTTTTATAATACTAATTGCTTATTATTAAATTTACCTTCTACCATATTATTTGCAATTTCTCCAAGAGTATTTAGATTTTTAAAAATAGGTTTAATTATGTATCTAGGTTATATTCAAATAGGTTGTTTTTCATATATTTCCACTATTAATAATGTTTATACACAAATAAATACTCCTTTAATTTCAAAATTTTAAAGTATAATAAAATAGCTACCATATACCGTTGTCATAGTAGCTATTTTTATGAATCTTTTACGGCGTCATTAAAAAAATATCATTTTAATTGCAAAAATAATTAATATTATTCCACCTAAAAAATCTGCATATCTAGTTACAAAGTCAAGTCTCCTTATATACCTACATAAGAAAAATCCTGTTGTACAAATTAGTAATGTTATTAATCCAATCATAACTGCATTTAATACCATAAGAAGACATATGCATGCTCTATGTGATGCTGTAAATCCAACAACTAGTGCATCTATGCTAACAGATATTCCTAAAATTATTGGCATTCCCTTTTTAAGTAATAGTTCATCATCTTTCTCTTCAGATTCAAATCCTTCTTTAAACATCATAATTCCAACAATTCCAATGGCTATTCCGCCTATTATATTAGGTATAGCAACTACATATTTTTCAAAAAGATATCCAAAAACTCCTCCTAAAAAGAAAAATAAAAACTGAAAAAAACCAAAAGAAATTATATATTTTATCTTACTATCTCTTCTAACTCTTGGGTTTAGACCTATACTTAATGTAACACCTAATGCATCCATAGCCAAAGCTATTCCAATAATAATTAAATGTCTTAAATCCATATTCTCTCTCCTACTAGAAATTTACTTCTATATAATTGTATTAACAATCACCTTTACATATGAATTATATTATTTAATTATTAAAATTTAATAAATAACACTTTATTTTTCACACCTTTTATTGTATAGTATATATTGTATTCAAAATAATAAGCAAATTGTGTATCACATTTAATATATTTTATAATTATTTTTGATTTTCACATAAAGGAGAGTAACATAATGGCAAATTGTATCATAGCTCAATCTGGTGGTCCAACATCTGTAATAAACTCTAGTGTCGTTGGATTAATAGATGCTAATAAAGATTTAAAAATTTTTGATAAAGTTTATGCTGGTTTAAACGGAATAGAAGGTATTCTTAATGGAAATATCATAGAGTTATCTAGCTTTAGTGATGAAGAGATTAACTCATTTAGATATACTCCTTCATCTGGATTAGGTTCTTGCAGATACAAAATGAAAAAGTTAGAAGAATCAACAGAAGAATATGATAAACTATTAGAAATTTTAAAAGCTAATGATATAAAAGCTTTCTTTTATGTTGGTGGAAATGATTCAATGGACACTACTGCAAAGCTTGGTAAGTACGCTAAAGAAACAGGTCTAGATATCAAATTTATAGGTATTCCAAAAACTATAGATAATGATTTAATGTACACAGATCATACTCCTGGCTTTGGATCAGCTGCAAAGTTTATTGCAACAACAGTTCTTGAAACATATTTAGATTCATCAGTATACATAAATAACGGAATATTCATAGTTGAAACTATGGGACGTGATACTGGATGGCTTGCAGCATCAGCTGCTTTAGCTAAACTTAATGGTAAACAAGTTGCCGATTTTATATATTTACCTGAATCTGCTTTTGATGTAGATAAGTTTTTACATGATGTAAAATTAAAATTTGAAGAGCAAAACCAAGTATACATAGTTGTATCTGAAGGAATTAGAACTGCTGATGGTACATTTGTTGCTGAAACATCTTCACAAGCTCATGATAAATTCGGACATGCTCAACTTGGTGGAGTTGGTATGTATTTAAAGAATTTAATAATACAATCTGGAATCACAAAGAGAGTAAAATCTTTAGAACTTGGAGTACTTCAAAGATGTGCTATGCATTGTGCTTCAAGCTTAGATTTAGAAGAAGCTCATCAAGTTGGCTATGAAGCATTAAAATATGCTAATATGGGACATAGCGGATATATGGTTGCTATAAAAAGAGATTCAAATGCTCCTTATTCAAGCTCATATTTCTTAGTAGAAGCTGATAAAATAGCCAACAATGTTAAATACTTCCCTAAGGAATGGATTAACGAAGAAGGAAATGGTGTTACTGAAGAAGCTATTGAATATTTAGCTCCTCTTGTATCCTCACTTCCATCAATTTTAACTCAGTCACCTATGCCTAATTTTAAGGTGTTTAATAAATAATAATAAATGCTTAATGATATCTATACCCATGGCATCATTAAGCATTTTACTTTTACTTATTTTTTAGGTAAATATCTTCTACAAATATACTCTATAGTATCTAAGAAAATATCTACTTCCTTTTCCGTATTATATATTCCAAGACTTGCTCTTACCATCCCAGGAATTCCATTCTTTCCTATATACTCATCAAGATCTTTATCTTTAATTCCTAAAAGTCTTCTTGTATATGGATGAGCACAGAATCCACCTTCCCTAACAGCAATTCCTCTTATGCTAGCAAGTTTTTCTCCTACTTCTTCATAATTCATTCCATTTATATTAAATACCATTATTCCTAATCTATCATCAATGTTTTCACAATCCCCATATAAATTAACATCAGCTATATTTTTCATACCTTCTAATAACTTAGAGAATATATTTTTTTCATTGTCTTCTATTGTTTTAAACCCTATTCTCTCCATATCCTTCATCGCTTGAGTCATAGCTACTACTCCAAAAAAATTTGGTGTTCCTGGTTCATTTTTTTCTGGAGTATCTAAATAAATCTGCCCTTCATCTCTTACAATATATACTATTCCTCCACCAACTATATCAGGAGGGTAATAATTAAAAGTTTCTTTTAATCCAATTATTGCACCACATCCAAACGGAGCATACATCTTATGTGCAGAAAATACAAGATAATCTATATTCTCATCACTTTTTACACCTAACATAGATACCTTTTTGTGAGCGACTAATTGTGCTCCATCTACAATTATATGGGCTCCATATTTATGAGTAAGCTTCGCTACTTTCCTTATATCATTTAGATATCCAGTAACATTAGATGCACCACTTATTGTAACATATTTTACTTTACCACAATACTTTATTAATAACTCCTCAAGTTCATCTACTTTTACTCTTCCATTTTCGTCTACTTCTAGATACTTTAAGTTACATTTTCCTCTCCAAGGCAAATCATTTGAGTGATGTTCCATTCTAGTAGTAATAACAATATCCTCTCTATCTTTAATCAATATATTTGATAATCTATTTAGCCCCATTGTAGTATTATCTGTAAAAATCGCCGTATATAAATCCTCAGGTGCATTAAAATAATTCATTATATACTTTCGACATTCATCATAAGTATCACTACAAAATTGTGATTTTTGTCCATCACCTCTAGCTATTGAACCATACATTTCACTACATTCTAATATTCTTTTCAACACTCTTTTAAATGCCGGAGTGGTAGCTGCATTATCAAAATTTATAGGAACTATTTTTCCTTTTCCTTCTACTTCAATTTTTTTATCTATACCCACAAATAATTCCCTTATTTTTTCCATATTAGTTTTATGCATAACAATCCCTCCCCCTACATTCTATTCTTGTATATAAATTAGTGTGATGATAAATGTACTAAATAACCTATTTCCATCATATTCTATAAAGTAACATATGTCCTAAAATAGACATATATTGATAATAAATTATTCTTCGGAGGATATAAATGGATTCAAATAAAACCAATAAAACCAATAAAAATAAGAAAGATAATGATTTAACTTTTGCTCCTATGAATATTCAAGATGCTCTTAAACCAGCTAATTTTCCTACTCCTAATATAAGCGGTGGTCCTATGAGTAATGGGACAATGTATATGTGCTTTCCTGCTCCATCAATTAATATGATGAATCCAGCTATGAATAATGAAAATAAACCAAGTACTGTACCATTAACTCCATACCCTTCAAATATTCCAGATATTGAACAAACACAAACTTTACCTAGTACTAATACTAATAATTCAAATAATACCACTAACAAAGTTCCAAGTAGTTTTCCTACTGAGTCTAGTAATTTAGAATATCCATCTGAAGTAAACTCAGAGGACCTATATTCTTATAATAAACCTAGACTAAATGATAACTATGATAAAAATTCCGTAAATCCATTAGATATTGTAAGAAATTTTACATTAGAAGATATCTCACTTTCTAATGATTATAGAGGTGATAACAAAGAAAGTGAAGTAGATAAAATATTCAAAAAAATAGAAGATAATAACTCTGTAGTTTTAGCAACAATGAAAGCTTATAGAATTCCTTATCCTATTGCCAAATTACTAATTAAAAATATAATAAAACTTACTCTTGAATATGAAGGAAGGTGATTTTATGACTTATATAAGATTAAATACACCTGATGTAAACTCTAGCATTAGAATTCTTCATGCAGTTCCAAATGCACCTAATATCGATGTTTACGCAAATGGTAGTTTAATATTATCAGATCTTTCTTTTAGTTCTATATCTAATTACTTAAATCTATCACCAGGAACTTATGAACTTCAAGTATATAGATCTGGCTTTTATGATACACCATTAGCTACACAAAGTGTTCAATTAGCACCAAGTGCTAATTATACTATTTCTGTAGTTACATTAGGAGGTTTATTTCTATTTAAATTAAGAGATGCTTCAATTGCAACTTCAACTGAATATACTTATTTAAGATTTATGAATCTTTCACAAAGTGCACCTCTATTAAACCTAGACCTACCTAATGGAAATGAACTTTTTACTGCTGTTGAATACTTAGAAACAACAGGCTACTATACAACATCTCCTGGAATATACAACTTTAGAGTTGAAAGCACAGGTGGAACAGCACTAAATAAAAATATTAAAAACTTAACTCTAGAAGGCGGAAAACTTTATACAATTTATATTTTAGGAATATTTAATGGTAATCCACCACTTGGTTATTTATTTGTAGAAGACGAACGGTAGAAAAAAAAGTACGAGCTAAGGCTCGCAATTGAAAAGTCGACTTCGTCGAGGTGAAAAAGCTACTACGTAGCAGGGAAAAGTTAACTAAAGTTAACGGGAAAAGTATTAAAATAGATATATTATACAATTGCCAAGGGCAATATTTTCCCTATCACCTTAGTGATATTTTCTCCTCAGCTTCAGCTGACTTTTCCCCTTTGACCTAGTCAAACTTTCCGCCCAATTGCTACGCAATTTATTTATATTTTTCTCCTATTTGAATAAACATAATGTTAATAGTATAATTATATGGAAACTTCGGGATATGGAGGATAATATGATAGTTTTAAGTTGTAAAGATATATGTAAAAGTTATGGAATTAGGGATGTACTAAAAAAAGTTACATTTTCAATAAATGAAGGTGATAAAGTTGGTATTATTGGAGCTAATGGTGAAGGTAAATCAACTCTATTTAAAATAATATGCAGAGAAATATCTCAAGACTCTGGTGAGATTTTTATAGATAAAAATAAAACTCTTGGGTATTTATCTCAAAATCTTAATTTAGATACAGATAAAAATATCTACGAAGAAACACTCTCTGTATTTGATGAGCTTATTAACATAGAAAATAAATTGTCTACATTAGAAATCAAAATGAACGAGCCTTATGATGAATCTAAAGCAGACTATCATGAAAAGTTAATTAAAGATTACACTACTCTTCAAGATATTTATTCTCATAAAGGTGGATACATATATAAAGGTGAAATCTCTAGAGTATTAAAAGGTCTTGGATTTACTGAAGCTGATTTTTATAAAGATATAAGTACATTAAGTGGTGGACAAAAAACTAGAGTAGCTCTTTGTAAGCTACTATTAAGAAAACCTGATATACTACTTCTTGACGAGCCTACTAACCATCTTGACTTAGAAGCTATAGCTTGGCTTGAAGAATATATGAAAACTTATAAAGGCACAGTTCTTGTAATTTCTCATGATAGATTTTTCTTAGATTCTGTTACTAATAATACATTTGAAGTAATAAATGGTGAAGTTGAATGCTACAATGTTCCTTATACTAAGTTTATTGAATTAAGAAAAAAGAACTATGAAGCTAAATTAAAGGCTTATAATCTTCAACAAGCTGAAATTAAAAGACAAGAGGCTATAATTGAAAAGTTCCGTTCATTTAATAGAGAAAAAAGTATAAGAGCTGCTGAAAGTAGAGAAAAAGCTCTAGATAAGATGGAAAGAATAGATGCTCCTACTCATGAAAAAGAAGGTTCAAAAATTAAATTTGAAGCTTCAGTAAAAAGCGGATATGATGTTCTTCATATCGAAAAAATGAGTAAAGCTTATGGAGATAAAGTATTATTTAAAAATCTTAATATGGATTTAAAACGCGGTGAAAAAATCGCTTTAATAGGTGAAAATGGTAGAGGTAAAACTACTCTATTTAAAATAATAATGGATGTAGTTAAAGCTGATACCGGTGTTAAAGTTCTTGGAACTAATGTTAATGTTGGTTATTATGATCAAGAACAATCTGACCTAGATTTAAATAAAACAATTTTAGATGAAGTATGGGATGCATTTCCTAATATGACTACAACTAAACTAAGAAATGCTTTAGCATCTTTCTTATTCACAGGCGATGATGTGTTTAAAGTTATAAATACTCTTAGCGGTGGTGAAAAGTGTAGAATAAATTTATTAAAGCTTATGCTTTCTAAATCTAATCTGTTATTAATGGATGAACCTACAAACCACCTTGATATAATCTCAAGAGAAGCTTTAGAAGATGCTATTTTAGAATATGATGGAACATTAATGATAATTTCCCATGATAGATATTTCTTAAATAAAGTAATTGGAAGAATTTTAGAGCTTAATGAAGATGGTGTAACCGAGTATCTTGGTAACTATAATTACTATCAAGAAAAGAAGCTTAATCCAAGCAGATTTGAAGACTATGAAGAAATAGCTAATGGAAAAACTAAAACTCAAATTAAAGAAGATAAGAAAAAGAAAAGAGAAGCTGAAAAAGAAGCTAAGGCTATGCAGCTTAAATTAAAAAACATTGAAAAAACAATATCTGAAAAAGAAGAGGAATTAGTTAAACTTCAAGAAGATCTTTGTTTGGAAGAAATTTACTCTAACCCAACCGAAAGCCAAAGAGTCAATAATGAGATTAAAGATTTAGAAGAAGAGATTGCTAATCTTTATGAAGAGTGGGAAAACATGGTTTAGTTTCATAAAAAGTGGTGGCATAATGCCACCATTTTTTTAATTTGCAATTATTTTAATAAATTTCTTTTTACCTATTTGAAGAATAATTTCTGACAGTTCATTAATTTCATTTATATCTGTCAATCTCTCTCCATTTACCTTAACTCCACCTTGTTCAACTAATCTTCTAAACTCTTTTTTACTTGGTACTAGATTATTATTTAAAACTATATCTGCCAAATTAAAGTCTTCTTTATTAACTTCTACAGTTTTTATATCTTCTGGAATTTCTCCTTTTTGAAAGACTTTTCTAAATCTCTCTTCTGCTAGCTTTGCTTCTTCTTTTCCGTGGTATAATTCTACTATCTCTTTAGCTAAAGATATTTTCACATCTCTAGGATTTACTTTATCTTCTTCAAGATCCTTTTTTATCTTTCCAACTACGTCTGGATGAATATCTGTAACTAGTTCAAAATATTTAATTATTAAGTTATCTGGAATAGTCATAGCTTTTTCAAACATAATTGCCGCATCTTCATCTATTCCAATGTAGTTTCCTAAGCTTTTGCTCATCTTATTTTCGCCATCAAGACCTTCTAGTAATGGCATAATTATTATTGATTGTGGCTCTTGCCCAAATTCCTTTTGAAGCATCCTTCCCATTAAAACATTAAACCTTTGGTCAGTTCCTCCCATTTCAATATCAGCTTTAATTTCTACTGAATCAAAACCTTGCATCAACGGGTAGAAAAACTCGTGAAGAGATATAGACATATTACTTTCATATCTCTTTTTAAAATCATCTCTTTCTAACATTCTTGCAACTGTAGATTTTGCAGCTAGCTTTATTACTTCTTCAAAAGTCATCTTAGATAACCATTCACTATTAAATTTAACTTCTGTTTTCTCTCTATCAAGTATCTTAAATATTTGAGTTTCATAAGTCTTAGCATTTTCAAGCACTTGCTCTGTCGTTAATGGCTTCCTAGCTTTTGATTTCCCTGTTGGATCTCCTATCTTTCCTGTAAAATCTCCGATTATTATAACTACTTTATGCCCTAAATCTTGAATTTGTTTTAACTTTCTTAAAACCACAGTATGTCCTAAGTGAATATCTGGCGCACTAGGGTCTAATCCTAATTTGACTACTAGCTCTTTTTTATCTTTTAACTTTACCTTTAATTCTTCAAGTCCTATTATTTCATCTACACCTTTGCTTATTATCTTTATTTGTTCATCTATATTAATCATCTTTATTCCTCCAAAACTTTCTCTGTATTCTTATATAATTTTATTTGGTTATCTAAATTACATGTGGCCCTGTGGGTGAAATTTATAGCCTAACTTATAGTAACTCATAGCTTTCCCTATACTTAAAAATCCGCGCGTATATTTTTAAATACAAAAAAGCCCTCGTCCATATAAAGGACGAGAGCATAAAACTCACGTGTTACCACCTAATTTTATTGTTAACTCACATTAACAACCTCTTCAGGTACGCCAAAAAAATCTGGTTATACCCTAGCACTATAACGGGTGCGAATCCGACATCTGCCTACTGGTTGTAATCTTTCGGAGTGCTGCTCAGAGACGTATTCAAATTAACTTGTTATGCCCTTTTCACCACCCAGGACCTCTATTTATAACTCTATTAATTCTACTCTTTCTCTTCAAAGCTTTAACAATTCAATTCTTATTTATTATTATATGCTTGTTTTTTTCTTTGTCAACATAAATCTTTTATATTTTAAATTTGACTCTTACTTAAACTCTTTTATACACCTTGCTATAGCTTCTTCAGTACTCTCAAAATAAATACCATTATCTTTTAACTTTTTATTACTTATTCTAAGATCCCTCTTCTTATCTTTAAATCTTTCTGTATCTTTAATAATTATATCTTCAATTCTATTCTGTAAGCCTAAATTCTCAAGAACACTACATCCAATATCATAGGTACAAATATCATTTTCAGAACCAAAATTATAATCTCCAAAAGGTATATTTATTAGCTTTTCTATATTTTCTATAACTTCATAAACATAGCTAATTCCCCTATATTCATTAGTTGCTAATGATATTTTTTCACCTTTTAGTGCTGCATTTAATATATTAGTAATTATGTTTGTATTAACTCTTTTATTTCTTTCTGCATAAGAAAACATCCATGTTAATCTTAAATTATAATATTTATCAAAAATATTTTTAATTTCATTTTCAGCATTTAGTTTTGTAACTCCATATACATTATTAGGCTTTACTATAATATTTTCAAAGTATGGACCTTCTTCTTCATTTCCAGCATAAAGCTGATCACTACTTGCAAAAATCAATTTTGAGTTTTTTAATGCACAGCCTTTAGCAATATTTACAGTCCCATCAAAATTTATTTTATTTGCTAACTCAGGTTCATTTTGACACCTTCCTGTATCGGATATTGCAGCTGAATGAAATACTATATCGAAATTATTATTTTTAAATAAATCATAAACCTTTTTTTCATTAGTAATATCTAAATCTTTATGACTTAAGGCTAAGATATCATATTTATCTTTATAATGCTCGCTAAATCTCGATGCTAAAAATCCATTACTTCCTGTAACTAATACCTTTTTCATATTCTCTGCCCCTTAACCTTTAACTTATCTTTTGTCTTATTTATAATACTCAATAATAGCTTGAGTTCCTTCATCTTCTAATCCATCATCCGCAATTTTCTCATATAGTTCTAATACTTTATTTAAAACTGGTAATTCTTCATTTTTACTTTCCATAGTATCTCTTGCTATTTTTAAATCTTTAATAAAATGCTTTATAAAAAAGCCTGGTTCATAATCATGTACAAGCATCTTAGGCGCATTATTATCCATTTGCCAGCTACCTGCTGCACCTTTTGAAATTGCCTCTAATACAGTCTTTCCATCTAATCCAACGCTTTCTGCATAATGAACTGCTTCAGCTGTGGCTGCTATTGTTCCAGCTATAGCTATTTGATTGCAAGCTTTACAGTTCTGTCCACTGCCTGCTTTTCCTAAATAAATAATATTTTTACCCATAGCTTCAAATACAGGAAGTAAAAAGTCAAAATCTGCTTTTTCTCCTCCCACCATTATTGATAAAGTTCCATTTTTAGCACCTATATCTCCTCCTGAAACAGGAGCATCTAACACATGAAACTTAGTACCTAATTCAGAAAGTTTTTTTGCTAAAGCTGGTGATGATGTCGTCATATCTACTATATATGCTCCTTCTTTAGCATTAGCAAATATTCCTTCTTCGCTTAAATATACTTCCTCAACATCCTTAGGATATCCAACTATAGTAAAAATAGCATCCGCACCTTCTACACAGTCTTTTATAGTCTCGCAAACTCTTATTCCCTCATCTTCCAATCCTTCACACTTTGATAAAGTTCTATTATATACACTAACAGAGTGGCCAGCTTTTTTTAAATTTAGAGCCATAGATTTCCCCATTACCCCTACACCTATCCATGCAATTTTCATAACAATTCCTCCTATATTTTAACTGTTCTCTATTTATTTTTATTTAGCTAACTATTTTATCTCTACAAATATTCATATTAATTTACTGTATATTTATAATTTTAGCACTAATTAGAATATCTTAATATGATTATTTTTTTGTTAAAATTCTTAAACATAAAAACTGTATATATTTTTACTAAAAATAAGTATAGATATTTTTAATAATTTATTTACATTTATAAAATAATAAACGATTTCCACTCATATACTTTACCATAATAATTTAATTAGGAGTAAAGTTATCATGCGTAAAGACGGAATATTATTAAAAAATATTGACCCAATGAGAAAGCTCATGCCATATCTTTTTAAAAGTAGAAATGGTAATATAGTATACTCCCCTGAAGAAATAGAATTTGACTTTTCAAAAGATTATTTAAGGAACTTAAATAAATCAAACCCTGGTTTAAAAATCGGAACATTTGAATTAATAATCACTGCTCTTATTAGAACATTTGCTATGTACCCTTATCTAAATAGATTTGTAGCTAATAAAAAAATTTATGCTAGAAATAATTTTTCACTTTGTTTTGTAGTCTTAAAGCTTATAGACGGAAAATATGTAGAAAGTACAGCAAAAGTTTTTTTTAACAAAACTGAAAGTATTTTTGAAGTTTCTAAAAAAATTAATGATGCCATTGAGCTTTCTAGATCTAACGTTGTAAAAGATGATGATAAGCTTATGAGTTTTTTTGCAAATCTCCCTTCACCTATATTGACCTTTTCAGCTTGGGCAATTAATAATCTTATACACATCGGTGTAGTTCCTAAAAAGATTACTGATGCTATTCCTCTTTTTAGTAGTGTCTATATATCAAACTTAGGGAGTATTGGCCATAACACTCTCCACCATCATTTATTTGAATGGGGCACAACATCAATTTTTCTAACCATGGGTAAAATAACTAAAAGAAATGATAAATCATTTTTAAATGTAGTTTTTTCTGTTGACGAAAGAATAGCAGATGGTATATATCTAGTAAAGGCACTTCGATATTTTTCTAAATTACTAAAGCATCCAGAAACTCTTGAATTACCTCTTTATGAAATAGTTGAAGATGATGGAATTTAATATTTTTTATTTTTAGGAATTATATTATTTATACTTTTTTAATTTTAAATTCAAAAGTTAAATAATAGAATGTTAGCTATACTTCTATTATTTAACTTTCTATTTTTATAGTATCTATTTTACTTAACTTGTACTACTATATTATTTTTTCTAGCCTCTTCAGCTCCAAAAGCCATAAGATGACTTTGCAATGATTTCGACCCACTAGAAAGAGATTCAACTGATTTATTTTCTAAAAGTCTAAATAACTCATTCATTAAGCCATTATCTCCACCACTATGCCCACCTACTGGAATTTCAATCTTATGAACTGTTATATCCTTATCTTGTTTTACATTTGATCTAAATTTTATTACTTCAATTTCTCTTTTACCTTCGTGACCTCTTATTTCACCTTTTGTTCCCATTATCTTTATAGTTCTTGAAATTTCATCTGTAAATGCAGAAAGACTAAATGTAGCTGTTACTCCATTTTTGAATTTGATTATAGTACTTTGATGGTCACAAACATTGTTATCACAATTAAATACACATCTACCATATTCATTCTCAGATATAGCATTTAATATACCTTCTTCTGTCTGAACTTCACTTACTACAGTTGATGGCCATCCACCTTTCATTGGTGGATATATCTTTCTTGCATCAAATACACAATCTTCAACCTTACAGCTTACACATCTATCTGCTGCACCTTCTGGCTTATTATCATTATTAAAAAAACTTAACTCCCCAAAGGAAGAAATACTTTCACATTCATCATCTACAAGCCATGACAATATATCCATGTCATGACAACTCTTTTGTAATATTATTGGTGAAGTTTCATCTGAATTTCTCCAATTTCCTCTTACAAAGCTATGAGCCATATGAAAAGCACCAACATTCTCATTATGCTGAATATTAACTACTTTTCCTATTTCTCCACTATCAATAATTTCTTTTAATTTAGTAAAGAACGGTGTATATCTTAAAACATGACATACCATAAGTAGTAAACCTTTATCTTCTGCCTTCTTAACCATATGAACACACTCTTCTTTATTTATTGACATAGGTTTTTCTAATAAAATATTATATCCTTTATCTAAAGCTTTCATAGTTGGTTCATAATGTAATCTATCTAATGTAGATATTATAGCTAGGTCTGCTAACTTTTCTCTCTTAAAGAAATCATCCCAATTAGTAAATATATTCTCTTGTGGTATGTTATGTTCTCTTACTAATGTTTCTCTCCTAAAGTCATTTGGTTCAACTACAGCAACAACCTTACCCATTTCACTATGATTTTTAATAAAGTTTGCATAAATATCTTGTCCCCTTTGTCCTGCTCCTATTATTGCAACAGTCTTCATAATTCTTGCCCCCTATTAATACATTATATCTACATTTTACATTTATATTGTTACACCTTCCATATTTTATACCTTTATTGCTAAAAAAGTCCACAATATTCTTATAAATATTGTAGACTTTAATATTTCTTATATTATAACTATGTTCTTTCCTAATTCCTTTGCTTTGTATAATTTTTTATCTGCTTCAGCTATAAGCATATCCATTTCATCAATTTTATCAGATAACTCAGCTACTCCAAAGCTCGCAGTTAATTTAATCTCAACTCCATTATATATAAACTTATGCTCTTCTATACTTTTACGAATTTTCTCTGTAGATTTTATAAAATTTTCAGTATCCATATTTTTAAATACTATTAAAAACTCTTCTCCACCATATCTAGAAACCCAATCATATTCTTTTCTAATATTGCTTTTTACAATTTTTCCAATTTCTTTTAAAACATAGTCTCCTGATTGGTGCCCATATTTATCATTAATTTTTTTAAAATTATCTATATCCATAAGTACAATAGTTAATTTCTCATTTTTTCTTTTTGATTCTTTTATTTCTAGAGGAAATCTTTCATTTATGTACCTTCTATTATAACATTCTGTCAATTCATCAGTAATAACTAGCTTATTTAATTTTTCAATTTCCTCGCAAATTTCACTTATAGCAATACATGAAACTTCATTTATAAGCATAGAATCTGTTATATCTTTAATACATTCTATTACATAATGCTCTCTACCTTTGTTCATAGGAATTGCTGTAATTGCAAATACTCTATTATCGTTATACTCAACTTTAGTAAAAACTTTATTTTCATTATAAGCTCTCATAGATATGCAATTTTCACACATATTACTTTTATTCCATATGCTATAGCATTTACCATCACTCTCATTTACACCTTTACTAAAGATATGAATTATTTCATTTTTCAAAGGATTTATTACTCGTACCTTATCAAATAGTAATTTTAAATATTCACATTCCGCTAATCCGCTACATATATTACTCAAAATACTATCTCCCACCTCCATATAGTGAAGTACTTACTTTATTATAATCCTCTTTTAATATATTACAAATAATCTTATCTAAAATTAATTCTATTTAGTATATCTTTTCATCACTAATACTTTATTTAGCATGTTCTCTCAACACACTAATCTCATCCTCGGTTAGCTTTCTCCATTTCCCATATTCTATACCATCTATTTTTATATTCATTATTCTAACTCTCTCTAATCTAACTACATTAAACCCAAAAGCTTTGCTCATTCTTCTAATCTGTTTATTTAAACCTTGAGTTAAAATGATATTAAATGTCTTATCATTTACTCTACTTACTTTACAAGGTCTCGTTATAACTCCACCTATATCTACTCCATTTGACATTCCTTCAATAAATTTATTATCAAACTCTTTATCTACTGTTACTATATATTCTTTTTCTTTATTATTATCTGCCTCTAAAATACTATTAGCTAAATCACCATCATTAGTCATCAAAATAAGTCCCTGTGATAATTTATCTAATCTTCCTACTGGAAATATATATTCAGGATAATTCATATATTGGATTACATTATCCTCTACATCATTTGCCGCTGTACAAGTTATTCCAACTGGTTTATTTAAGGCTATATAAATTCTTTCCTTTGGCTTTAATTTTTCTCCATCTAAAAGAATATCATCATATTCTTCTACCCACTGCCCCGGAAAGGCTAATTCGCCATTTACTATAACTCTACCTTCTTCAATTATTCTATTAGCTTCTTTTCTTGAGCAAACCCCATAATTGCTAAGAAGTTTATTTATCCTCATTTAATTTTATCCTTTCTACATTTTTTCCAATTATCTTTATTCCCTCTTCAATCTGATTTAAGCTTAATCTTGTTAATCCTATTCTAAGAGTATTTTCACAAGAATTATCTACAGAGAATATATCCCCTGGAGTAAATATAACATTTTCCTTATAACATTCTTCTAGAAGTTTTCTTGATTTTACTCCTTCTATTCCAATATAAATATGAAGAGCTCCTTCCCCCCATATAAAATCAGGCTTAATATATTTATTAATGCAATTTAATGCAAAATCATATTTTTCTCTATAAACCTTTCTTATCTTTTTTACATTTTTATCAAAAGCTCCACTCTTTAAATATTCATAAAGAATCCCTTGATCTAAAAATGAAGTATGGATATTTTTACATCTCTTAACACTTTCTAAAACATCTATTATCCTTTTATCTGCCAATATCCACCCTACTCTCAATCCTGGGAAAAGGATTTTAGAAAAGCTACTTATATAAATTACACCATTACCACCTTTATCTATAGACGATAAAGGTGAAATATGAGTACTATTATATAAAAGCTCCTCATTAAATCCATCCTCAATTATTGGAATATCATACTTTCTAAACAATTTATATACTTGCTGCCTCTTTTCAGCTTTCATAACTATTCCTGTTGGGTTATGATATGAAGGAATCAAATATCCAAACTTAATTTTATTGTTCTTTAATTTATTCTCTAACTCTTCTATATCTATTCCATCTTGATTCATCTTAACTCCAATTATATCTAAACCAAGAATTTTCATTATTTTTATAGATGTATTATGAGTTGGATTTTCACATAGTATCTTATCTCCTGGATTACAAAAAGTATTTAAAATCATTTCTAATCCTTCTGTAAACCCATTTGTAATAATGATATCTTTATTTTCTATACTAACTCCCTTTTGCTTCATATACTCTAAAAGATAATCTATTAAAGACTTATATCCCTTAGCATATCCGTAGTTTAATATCTTATCTCCTTCTAAAGATATTCTATTTAGAAAAGACTTTTTAAACTCATCAATATCAAATAGAGAACCATCAGGAGAGATACTTTTAAAAGAAATCATCCCTCTTTCCCAAGGTATTTCTGTTTTTACTATGTCTAGCTCTTCAGCTAATCTTCCATAGTTATTTATCATATTATCCCAGGATACCTTCCATCCATTTTTATAATCTTCTTTATTTTTAGATACAAATGTTCCTCTACCTTTTATAGTATACACAATACCATCAGCTTCTAAGTTTTCATAAGCAACTATTACAGAATTTCTACTTACTCCTAAAATCTTACTTAAATCTCTTGATGATGGTAATTTTGCATCTGTAACTACCATATTATTTTTTATCATATATTTAATATAATTTTCAATTTGTAGATATATAGGTTCATCATTATTAAATTCTAAGCTAGAAAAAATCACTCTTTCACTCCTATTCTAAGGAATACTCTATTATCCTATCTAATAATTCTGTAAAACTCATACCTACTGCTTCTGCACTTTTAGGAATTAAACTTGATGTTGTCATTCCTGGTAAAGTATTTACCTCTAAAAGATATGGTTCTCCATTACTTACTATCATATCAATTCGTGCATAACTCTTGCAACCCAATAAGTCCCATATTTCTTTAGATATATTATTTACTTTTCTCTGCATTTCATCATTTCTATGAGTTTAAGTAAAAATTAAAAGAACCATATTAGTATAACTTTTATACTAATGTGGCTCCTTTTCCTATTCTTCTAGCATTATATCTAATATCTTTTTATCTGTTTCTTTCATACCCTCTTTTCCAAGTCTACCAACAGCTATTATAGTATCCTCTATATCTTCTTTAAGTATTCCTGTATTAGCACGATATGATTGATCTGACATAGCAAGATAGTGTGCCATCATAGCGGCATCTATACTTGTTGCTATTTTAGCTGCACATGAAGCTTTAGCTCCATCGCATACTATTCCTGATATATTTGCAAGAGTGTTTGTTACTGTTTTATTGATTTGTTCTAATGATCCACCTTCTAAATAAGTTATAGCAGCTCCACTAGCACATCCAGCACTAACTGCTCCACAGAAAGCTGAAAGTCTTCCTATCCCTGTCTTTTGATGAATAGTCATAAGATTAGAGAAAGTTAATCCTCTATATAATTGTTCATCATTAAGACCTTTTTCTTTTGCATAAATAATAACTGGAATAGAAGTTGTCATCCCTTGATTTCCACTTCCACTATTAGTCATAACAGGCAACGAACTTCCAGTCATTCTTGCTTCAGAAGCTGCTGCCGCATAAGCTTTTAATTTAGTAACTACAGAATCTCCTGGGAAGCTTTCTAAAATGACCTTCCCTATCCCTATTCCGTAAGTACCTTTTAACCCTTCTTCTGCTATGCTTATATTATAAGCTATTTGCTTATCTAAAAGCTCTTTAACATCTTCAATTTTAACTGTATTTGCAAATTCATATATATCTTTTACATTTAATATACCTCTATCAACAAATACACCTAAATATTTATCTGGAGATTCTTCAACTTCAAGTAAAACTTCATCATTCTTAGTTATTTTACATATATTTGTGTGAGCATATTTAGTTTCTACAGTAACCTTGTCATTTTCACCATATGCTTCTACTAAAATATGAAGTTGAACTTCTGTATCTAATCTCTTAACCTCACAGTAATCTGTTGTAACAAGTTCATTAGCTTTTTCAATGCTAACATCATCAACAACATTAATTACTTCTAATCCTTTACTAGCATCACCAGCTAAAATTCCAATTATAGCACTTGCCTTTATACCTACTAAATCTCCTGTATTTGGAACAGTTACACACTTAGCATTTTTAATTATATTACCACTACACCATACTATAACTTTTTTAGGCATTTCACCTAAAACCTCCTTAGCCTTAGCTGAAGCATAGGCTATAGCTATTGGTTCAGTGCATCCCATTGCAGGTACAATTTCTTCTTTAAGTATTTCTAAATATCCATTGTATATTTTTTCATCTAGCAAAAATAACACTCCTAACATTTCGCCGTCAGGCTTACTTCTTATCTATCGTAATTTTTTATCTACTATAATAACTATTAATATTTCTATTAGAAAAGCTCTAACTTCATAATGTATATTTCTAATTGTCGTTTCTTAAATACTCACCTAAGTAAGCGGGTGTTACTTAGCATAATTTTTCACTATGTTTACAATAACTTCAACAGCTTTTTCCATTGATTCTATAGCTATATATTCATATTTACCGTGGAAATTTTCTCCTCCAGTAAACATATTAGGTGTTGGTAATCCCATATATGAAAGTCTTGATCCATCTGTTCCACCTCTTATTGGTCTAATTTCTGGTGTAACTTCAGCCTCTTCCATAGCTCTTTTAGCGTTATCAACTATGTGTATTACTGGCTCAACCATTTCTTTCATGTTTCTATATTGTTCTTTTATATCTACAGTTACTGTTCCTTCACCGTATTTTTGATTTAAATCCTTTTCTATTTCTTTTAATCTTTCTTGTCTTTTAACAAAAGTATCATTAAAGAAATCTCTTATTATATATTGCATTGATGTATTTTCAACTGTTCCATTTAGCTCTATAAGATGATAGAAACCTTCATATCCTGAAGTCTTTTCTGGAACTTCATCCACAGGTAGCATAGAAGCAAATTCATTTGCAATAGTTATTGAATTTACCATTTTATTCTTTGCATATCCAGGATGAACATTAACGCCTTTAATAGTTACCTTAACTCCTGTTGCATTGAAGTTTTCATACTCTAACTCTCCTATAGCTCCTCCATCAATAGTGTAAGCAAAATCTGCTCCAAAATATTTAACATCAAAATGGTCTGCACCTTCTCCTATTTCTTCATCTGGTGTAAATCCTATTTTAATATCTCCATGCTCTATTTCTGGATGATTAATTAAATATTCTACAGCTGTCATTATTTCAGCTATACCAGCTTTATCATCAGCACCTAAAAGAGTATTTCCATCTGTAGTTATCAATGTTTTCCCTATATAATTTTTAAGTTCTGGTGAAAACTTTGGTGATAAAATAGTATCTTCATTTAATTTTATATCTCCACCATCATAATTTTTAACTATTTGAGGGTTTACATCTTTTCCACTATAATCTGGTGCTGTATCCATATGAGCTATAAATCCTATAGTTGGAATTTTTTTGTTACAGTTTTTTTCTAATGTTGCATATACATATCCATATTCACTTATAGTTACATCATTTAACCCCATTTCTTTTAACTCTTTAGCTAATATATCCGCTAAAACAAGCTGTCCTTTTGTACTTGGAGTTGTTCCTGTTGTAGTATCACTTTTTGTATCTACTTTAACATATTCTAAAAATCTTTCATCTACCTTTTTCATATTAATCCTCCATTCTGTAACGTCTTAGTAAAACTATAACTGAAAATCTTAATCTCTGATTTAAACTTACACTTTGAGTATACTCCTACGAATGTATACAAGTAGTAAGTTTTCTTAAGTATACTTATATTATAGACCTTATTTAATATGATATAAATGTTTTCTTAATTTTATTTTTTATATAAAAAAATATATTATGCTATAAAAACACTAGAAGTCTTTCTATAGCATAAATAATTTCATTTAATGTTATCTAGCTTTCTTTTAAGTTTTTCTATTTCATTCTCTAGAGATTCCACTCTCTTTTGCAATTCTTTATTATTACTATCATTAGAGGTTGTAGTACTACTCTTTCCAGATGACCTGCTAGATGTTCCTACTGTATTAGCACCACTTTCATCTACTGTATTTTCACAAAAAGGATTAGAAGCATTTCTATATATAGGATTATAGTATCTTCCTGGTCCACCTTGAAAATATTGTTGTTGTGCATTATAAGTTAATATAGCTTGACCTATTAATTGAAGCCAGTTTCCTAGCGCATTTTGTACATTAAATGGAATTCTACTAGCCGTAATATCCCCTATTATTTGTGCAATTATTATAAATAGCATCGGATTTAAATCTTGAAATCCGCCTGGAATATCACTATCTCCACATCTACACTCTTCATCTGCCACTCCTGGTGGCGCTTCTTCGTTATCACTTGAATTATCATCTCTATATTCACTAAAATCATATCCACAATTCTTCATAAAATCATCGAACATCTTATAATAGTCCATATCTTCTCACTCAATAAGTATTATTATTATATATTACTCTTTATTATTTACTTTTGTACATCATAAAATTATATATAAAAATAGCCTCTGAGATATCATACTTTTATATCTCAGAGGCTCATAATACCCTATTTATTAATAGTTTCTAAAACATATTTTTTAAATTCTTCAAAACTTCCGTCTTCAATTGCTATACCTTTATTTATTTTATTGTAGTTAAAGTTAAATTCTACAGATCCATAATTTAATACTGCACTAATTATTGTTATACTTCCACCACTTAATCTATAATTAGCTCCATTTTCAACTGCAACTTTACATAATTCTAAGAAGCTTTCAATGTTTTCTTTCTCTTGTAATCCAGGAGTTTCTAATATAAACTTAATTAATCCATATCCTCCAATTAATTGAGTCATATCACTTTCTGATATATAAAACACCTTACCAGTATTATAGAAATATTTTAAAGGCCCAATAGTTACTGTCTTAAATTGTCCATTAATTTCTACATTTTCATTTTCAAATGATTTTATTGTCTCCTCAATATATAACCATGACTTATCATTATTGCTATCATTATTTTTTATAACTTGTTTAAATCTTTCAAAAGCCTTATCTACATCTTCTAGTTTTTCTACCTCTGACCCATCTATTGAAACTATGTATTTTTTATCTTCATAAACTAGCTCTATTTTCTTACCCATAATTGTTCTCTCCGTTCTATAAATAATAATGATTATTATATAGTATTATACCTTTATTGTAAATATAATAACACTATGCCTTCATTAATTATACTAACTTCTTATATTTCCACTTTCCACTTCTATACCTATAAATAAACAATATAGACCTAACAACCCAATCAACAGTCATAGCTAACCATACTCCAACAAGTCCTAATCCTAAATCCCTAGCAAGTAAGAAGCTTAAGAAATATCTAAATATCCACATTGAAAAAATTGAAACAAGCATTGTAAATCTTGCATCATTAGCTGCACGTAGAGCATTAGGTAACGTAAAAGATATCGGCCATATAACCATTCCTACTATTGCATGTATCCAAATACATTTTAATGCCAAGGTAGTAGTTTGAGGAGAGAGAGAATATATCCATAATATCTTAGGTGAAATTAATCCTAAAAATAAACTTAATATAGACATAGAAATAAAAGTTATCTTCATAAGTTTTTTAGTATTATATACAGATTCTTCATAATCATTAGCCCCTATACATTGACCTACTACTGTTATCATAGCTAGTCCAATTGCACTACCTGGTATTATCATCATTTGTGCAATATTATTTGCAACTGCATTAGCCGCAATAGAATATGTGCCAAATGTAGCAATTAAACTTTGTACTAAAATCTTTCCTAACTGAAACATCCCATTTTCTAATCCTGAAGGAATTCCTATTGCAAGAATCTTTTTAATATATTTTAAGTTCCATTTTATATTTAAATAATTATCTATATATAAATCATTTTTCTTTTTGGTTAACATATAAAGAATTATAATACAAGCAATAACTCTAGCTATTAATGTAGCTAAAACTGCTCCTAAAACTCCAAGCTTTAATCCGAAAATAAATATTGAATTTAATATAATATTAATAACATTCATAATAAGTGAATTTATCATTGAGATTTTAGAATTTCCTATCGATCTAAATAATGCAGCCCCTGAATTATATAATGCTATAAACGGATATGAAATAGCAGAATAGAAAAAATAAATTTTAGCATTATACATTACCTTTGAATCAACACTTCCAAAAATCAACCTTAACAATGCTTCATTAAGAATTAAACAAATTATCATAATGATTACTGATAAAATAGCAGTTATCAAAATTAATTGTTTTGCTGAAGTCCTAGCCTTTTCTTTTGATCCTCTACCAATTAACTGAGCTGCAACTACAGCTCCACCTGTGCCTAAAGCTGCAAAAATATTTATTAATAAGATATTTATTGTATCAACTAATGAAACAGCTGAAACAGCATATTCACCTACATTAGAAACCACCACAGTATCTATTAAGCCTACTGTAACAGCCAGTAATTGCTCAATAATCAACGGTATTATTAACTTTCTTAAATCTATATTTGAGAAAATAGCTTTTTCTCTTCACGGGTTATATCCATATGTTTTTTATTTCTCCCTTTTAATTTGTAATTATATTAACAACTGTTATTTTACCATTTTTTTCTATTTGTTAAAAACTTCCCTTACTCCTTTATATGCTTATAAATCTATTAAAACTCAACTATTTATCGTTATCTCTATAAATATTGCCTAAAAAGCTATCCCTCCAATATTTAAACTGGAGGGATAGCTATATATTAATATATTATTTTAATTTTATAATACTCTACTCTTTCTCTATATTCCATTTATTCTTCTATATAGTCTTCTTTACTTTTTCTAAGAATAAATTTGTTAGCAAGTAATGCTAGTATTATACCAATTACAACATAAAATATTCTTTCAAAAACTGCTGGTCCCGCCCCTTCTACAAGTGCAAGCGGTGCTACTGCTGATATTGTAACTAATATCATCATATCTCTATAATCTACTGCAAATGAATTTAAGTATCCTGCAATTAATATTACTACACCTCTTAAAGCAGGGCTTTTAACAAAGAAAAAAATAACTAATAATATTATAGATCCTATGATTGTTCCTTGTATTCTCTTTAATGCTTTTATTTTAGTATTTTCAGAATAAAGTTCTGTTAAAGAAAATATTGTATAAGCCATCCATCGTCCTTCAGCTAATTTAAAATACTGTGCAATAAATGATGTTAATGCGGTAAGAATACCTACTCTTATTGCATATGAAGCTCTTATAGTATGCACTTTAACATCTCTTCCAAATATATTTATAGTTTTATATACCTTATCACTCTTACGTCCTTTAATTGATAAAATATGATTTTCTTCCTTAAATGAATC
This sequence comes from Clostridium sp. NSJ-145, assembly GCF_021044725.1. NCBI lineage: Bacteria > Bacillati > Bacillota > Clostridia > Eubacteriales > Clostridiaceae > Clostridium > Clostridium sp. NSJ-145. Next base: position 50,949 of record NZ_JAJNOS010000002.1, on the reverse strand, counting down.
ATTTTTCTTAGAATTCACAATAAATTGACTTATCATAATAATTACTGCCCCAGCTATTAATGCTAATATTCTTTTTATAAACTCCTCTCCATACACTGGTCCGTTTAATAAAAATAAATATTGTAATCCATAAGGTAATATTAAACCTTTTGTCATTTCATAACTAAAATAATAACCAATTAAAGATAGTGCTGTAAAATCTATTATTATTCCAAGCCATACATTACTAGCTGCTATAAGAGCTCCTATCCCTATAGCTAAGTTAATTCCTAATAAAATCGAAAAATTCCTTACAGGTTTTTTAGTTAAGTTTTTCGATAATAGCATTAACAATGTAATTACAGTCGCAATAGCTATTGGGACATTTTCATCTCCAAAGAATGTTTTAAATACCAAAACAAATAGTATAATTGCAATAAAAAGTATAGTTTTAGATACTATATTTTTCATTAAGTTTTTTTTATCCATATTTCTATTCTCCTAAAAAAATTTTATTTTAATTATAGTATTTGTATTTTTATATTTTTTAAACAAAAAAGAGGGTGCTATTAAACAACGGGTTCCGATTTGAGGTGCAAAACATTATAATCACATACAAAATCACACCTTAAATCACAACCCTAATCACAAAATAAAAATAAAATAAATAGAGGCAAATAGTCTGCCTCTATTTATTTTACTTAAGTGGTAATACTTTAAAATGGAGTATTAAATCAATACAAATTAAAATGCTCTAATAGAAGTCGCAATGCATTTGAACATAGATAAATAATCGTAAATATTTTTGCTTTTGCATAGTTTTTATTTTTTAAGCCAATCAAAAAATAAACAATCATTGCAATAAATGCAACGAGGATAACAATAGCAAGTGAGTATCTAAGTATAGCTTGATTACTAGCAGTCATTTTATTATAACCTCCTTATTTAAAATACATTGTTACGCTAAACTTTAAAATTATTCAAATAATTTGTTGAATATTACTCTCTTATCACTTGTTTTAAATGTATTCCGAATAAATATAAATCAGCCTTTGTAACACCTTTTAACTCATCTAACGGCATAAAGTTACCTTCTATATTAAACCAATACCCCAATCCAACATATCTCCCAGAGCCTCCATCATCAGCAGTGATTGTTGGAATTGCAAAGTAAGGCTTTTCAAACAAATGACATACTCTACGGTAATCTAAAAATGTTAATGTAGACCATAATACTGCAATTACTAACATACTTGCAAATATAATTTTATATTTTTTCTTCATCTTTGCCCTCTTTAAAATAACTCTAAGTTACGAACTTAATAATACAAATTCTTCGTTACTTGTTTATTATTATATTAACATAATTTACAAAAATATTCCATAAAACCTCTTTCCACTAGAAATATTATATGACAAATCACATATCAATTCACACATATATTCACAACGATAATAGATTTATTATTTTTCAAAAATACCTGTGATTTTATATGTGATTTATATTGTGATTATACACAAATATTTATTTATGTACTCATTAATATTCAAGTATTTAAGCCATTTATGAATAAAAAATCACATGTGAATCATAGTGTGATTCTGCATGTGATTTTAGTTGAGATTTTAAGTTAATTAGCAACTTTTGCACCTAGAAATGGAACCCGTTGGCTATTAAAGCACTCCCTATATTAATCTTACTTATATTTTTTATTAAATATTTTTACTCTTCATAATATCATCTATAAGACTAAATGGTATTTTAAATGTAATAAATCCTGCCGCATACGGACCTATATCATAAGGTTGAAAATAAATATATAAATTATCTTCATTAAAATAAAAGTTTTGACCTTCATTTATTCCCTTGAATCCATCTTTATATACATAATCATATTGTCGATCTTCATTTATCATTTTTTGTATTATTGAATTTAATCTATTCTTCCAATCTGATCCTGGTTTAAATAAATCCTCTAAGCTATAAAACTCACCATTTTCAAGATTTATTACAGGTGTTATTTTAGAAGATAATCCATGAGCAGCACCTAAAGGATAATAATACCCTTGCAAGCTTAGTATAAGTATATCCTTCTTAAAAAATACTACCTCAAAGGTTCCATAATAACTATAATCCAAAACATCATTTTCATTTATACTATGAGTAATTTGCTCTTCTGCAAATGGTTTAAAATATGATAAGGTTTTAAGCTTATTATTTACCTTCTTTTCAACTCTTCTATTTTTAATACCATTAACTTGTGGGATATAAATTAAAAAGTTAAAGTTTGGTTTATATCTATCTTTAATTACAGAATATCTATTATCAAGTGTAATTTCATCATTTGGCTTATATATAATTTTTCCTGATCTTGTCAAATAATATGGTGAATAATCTATATTAGCATAAATTATATCATCTTTTATAACAAGCTCACCACTTCCCTTAACTTTTGGTAATGAATTAACTACCCTTCCATTTTTATCTATAAAAAAAGTCGAAGTATTATTTGAAGCATATGCTATACCTTTCTCATAATTTCCTACATCATAATATTTGAATTGAGTTAACACATTTCCACTTGTATCGCCTATAGCAAATATACTAGGCGCTATGAATTTATCATCCCCTAATGGTTTACCTATAGGCATTCCTAAAGCTAATCTATCTTCACCTAAGTATCTAACCTCACTAAATATAGGAGTAAAAACATATTCTCCATTTTTATTAATTACTCCATATGGTCCATTATAATTTTCCTCAGTAGATACTATTGCAATTCCATCATTAAATTCACTCGCTGATGTAAATACAGGCTTAATTATTACATTTCCATCAGTATCTATATATCCGTAAGAACCCCCTGATTCCTCAGAAAACACCATAACGCCATTCCCATATTGAGATACCAAATAATATTTATAGGTATTCAAAATATTTCCACCTTTATCTATTAACCCATACTCATTATCTTTTATCTTTACTATTGCAATGTCATCTATAAAATCATTAGCATTTTCATACTTTAAATGTATTATTTCCTTTCCATTTCTATCTATATATCCATATTTATAATCCCCTGATTTACTATCCCCAACCACTGCTCTATCATCATTAAAATTTCCTACTATTCCATAGTTCTTCTTAGTTATTAAATTTCCATCTTGATCTATTACTCCCATAGTACCATCTCTATTAAAAACAGCCCTATCTTCTTTAAATGGACTTATACTATCATATATTGGATATACCTTATATTCTCCTTTTAAATCAATTATTCCATCTTTATTATTTTCATTTATTATAGCTAAACAATTGTCATTAAAATCATAAGCCCCATCAAACTTAGGTTCTATTACAAATTCACCTTTATTATTTATATATCCATATATTGCACCATTCTTAGTGTTTTTTAATGCTGGATATAACTGTTTTGAACATTTCCTCTTTTTAACTTTAATTCTTTTTTTCTTTGATAACTTTTCTAATCTATCACCATTGCTCGAAGCCACAAATTTTCTCCTTATATATCAAATAATTAATATTACATTATATGAAAAGCCATTAAATAAATAAACTATTACTCTCGTTGATTTTTGTCCAAATATATATTTTCTTAAAATCAAAAATGGTAGTATCAAACTACTTTTGATACTACCATTTTTTCTTATTATAAACTTAAAGTTTTTCTTTCACTTTCTAGAAGAATAACTTCGTCTCCAACTCTTACTTTCCCGCCTTTTATAACTCTTGTAAATACTCCATTAGTAGGCATTATACACTGCCCAACTCTATAAAATATTTCACATTTATCATGGCATTGCTTTCCTATTTGAGTAAGTTCTAAAATAGTTTCTCCAACTTTAAATCTTTGTCCTATAGGCATTTTAGTAAGTTCAATACCTGATATAACTAGATTTTCACCAAAATCACCAAAGTTTACTCCTCCACCTTTAGAGTTAAACTCATCTATCTTTTCTAATCCTAAAAGGCTTACTTGTCTGTGCCATTTTCCAGCATGAGCATCTCCTTCAATTCCAAATTCTTCAATAAGATTCGCTTCATCTACCATTTGCTTAGCAGTCCCTTTTTTCTCACTCGTACATACAGCTATTACCTTACACATAATATTATCCTCCAATTTGATTCATAAATCTTATTTCTTCATGCTCTTTATTTTGATTAAATAAATGTTTCTCTGGTTTGTTATAAATAGTCTCTTCAATCTCTTTCTTTAACTCTTCGTCGGATATACCTTCTCTAATAAGGTCTCTTAAGCTTACTCCATAATCAAAGTGTAAACATTGCTTTAAAAATCCTTCTGGTGTAATTCTAACTCTATTACATTCTTCACAGAAGCAATTACTCATAGCACTTATAAATCCAACCTTACCTAAAGCGCCATCTATCTTTATATATTTAGCTGGCCCGCTACTTTTTTCTTTTCCTATCTCAACTGCATTAGCAAAGTTATCCTTTATAATATCTCTTATTTCTTGATTACTAACTCCTTTATAAACCTTTCCTACACCTATTGGCATAAGTTCAATAAATCTAACATCTATAGGCTTATTTATTGTAAGCTTTATAAAGTCCATAATCTCATCATGGTTTATATCATTAACCATAACTGTATTAAGCTTTACTTTTATTCCAAACTCTATGCACTTATCAATAGCTTCTAAAACTTTTGAAAGTTCACCTCTTCTTGTTAAACTCTTAAATCTATCTTCCTTCAAAGAATCCAGACTTATATTTACTCCCTTAACACCACTTTTAGCTAAAGCCTCAACCTTATCAGCTAAAAGTATTCCATTAGTAGTAATATAAATTTCTTCTATACCTTCAATATTATTTATACTATCTATAAGTTTAGTTATATTAGGTCTAACTAGAGGCTCTCCCCCTGTTATTCTTATTTTCTTTATACCAACTTCAGCACAAGATTTAACTACTCTTAATATTTCTTCATCACTTAACTTCTCAGATGTTTTTAAGAAATTATTTTCTTTTTCATCCATGCAATATATACATCTTAAATTACAATTATCAGTTACAGATAATCGCAAGTAATCAATTTCTCTTTTAAATTTATCCTTCATCTCTAATTATGTGGCTATTCAAAGAAATTGAATTCACCACTTTTCCCTCCTGTTTTCTTTAACAGATGAGTTCCCTCGATTACCATTCTCTTATCTACAGCTTTGCACATATCATAAATAGTTAAGGCTGCAACTGTTGCTGCTGTTAAAGCTTCCATCTCAACACCTGTTTTATCAACTATTTTTACTGTTGCTGTTATATCTATAGCACTTTCTTCTTTATTTATATCAAAGTCAACATTAACGCTAGATATCATTAAAGGATGACACATAGGAATTAAGTTAGAAGTTTGCTTACTAGCCATTATTCCTGCTACTCTAGCAACTCCAAGCACATCTCCTTTTCCTATTTTTCCAGCCTCTATAAGATCTAATGTTTCTTTACTTACCTTTATCTTAGATACAGCTACTGCACATCTTGCAGTTTCTATCTTTTCAGAAACATCAACCATTCTTGCATTTCCACTATTATCAAAATGAGTTAATCCGTTATTCATATCTTTTCTCCTTTTATTTCCCAAATGAGCAATGTGGGAATGTACATACATCGCAATCTAAACATAATCCACCATGTCCATAATGAGCTATATCTTCAAAACTTAATCTTTCATCTGCTAAAACTCTTGGTAATACTAGGTCAAGTACTGTTCTCTTTGAATACATAGCACAGCTTGGAACTCCAAGTATTGGTGTATCATTATGGTAAGCAAGTAAGAACATTGCACCTGGTAATACTGGTGAACCATATGTTACAAGTTCTCCACCACTTTCTTTTATCGCTGTTGGAGTAACATCATCTGGGTCAACAGACATTCCTCCAGTACAAATTATCATATCAACTTTTTCTTCTAATCCTTTTTGAATTTCTTCAATTATTCTTTCTTTTTCATCTGGTAAAATTACTTGTCTTACAACTTCACTTCCGTAATATCCAAGCTTAGCTTTTATAACTGGTAAGAATGCATCTTTAATTCTTCCCTTATAAACTTCATTACCTGTAGTTATCAAAAGACATCTTTTAGGCTTTATTTCATCAACCCAAATTACTTTATCATTAACTAACTCTTCAGCTTTTAATATTGGCTTTTCATCTATAATTAAAGGAATAACTCTAGTAGCACCTATCTTTTCACCTTTTTTTATAGGAGTATTATTATGCAGTGTTGATACTATAATTTCTCCTATTGAATTAATAGTAAATAACTTTTCTTTATCAATTCTTAAAACACCATCTCTATCAGCAAAGAAATCAACTTTTCCTTCTTTTATTTCTTCTGATTTAGCAACACCTTCACCTACAACAAGGTTTGAAATTCTTATAGCTGCATCATTTTCATGAAGTTCACCTTCCTTAGGCTCCCATACATAAATATGCTCTTTACCTATCTCAAGGAATTTTTGTATATCCTCCTCTTTAATAATATGTCCCTTTTTAAATACTCTTCCCTTAAACTCACCAGGTATTATTTGAGTAACATCATGAGATAAAATACACCCGATTGCATCCTCAACTCTTATCATTTTCATAGCTAACTACTCCATTCCTATATTAATTATCTATTCATACTTTTTAATATTCTAATAATCAAACTCTCCTTCTGCCATAAGCACTTTGGGACATTTGCGTCAGCAAATATTTTCTCCATTGACGAAATCAATCTTTTCTCCTCACGCAGTGACTTTTCCCCTTTGCGCAAGCAAACTTTTCACTTTACCACAGGTGACTAAACTACTTTCTAGCACACTCGCTTGCTGAACCTAATAATATGTCAATTCCATGTTTTATATCATCTAATACAAAATCTAACGCTTCTTTGCAAGCCTTTGGACTTCCTGGAAGATTTACTATAAGTGTATTTTTTCTTATTCCTGAAACTGCTCTTGAAAGCATTGCTCTCTTAGTTATCTGTAAGCTAAAATATCTTATAGCTTCACATATTCCTGGAGTTTCTCTTTCAATAACCATCTTTGTAGCTTCTGGAGTTATATCTCTTACTGAAAACCCAGTTCCACCTGTGCTTAAAACAAGATTAACACCTAAGTCATCTGCCATATGTTTAAACTCCTCCGCTAACATTTCTTTTTCATCTGGCAATACTACATATCTTACAACTTCAAAACCTTTAGCTTCTACTATTTCTTTTATAACTGCTCCGCTCTTATCTTCTCTTTCTCCAGCATATCCTTTATCACTACTCGTAACGATTCCTACAGTATACATTTATCTTTCCTCCAACTCATTAAATTCTATTGGTGTGTTTACATTTAAAAAATCTTCATCTTCAAATTTTCTATTGTCTAGTTTTTCGATTACTTTATAATTTGAAGACATTATAAATCTTTGTAGTTTATTTTCATTTTTTATTAAGCTCTCTTCTATTTTACCTAATATATTTTTAGAATATATTGAACAAAGTGGCTGTAATCTATCCTTATATTTAGGCACTAATATATCATAATTTTCATTATAATTCCCTAAGAAATCTAATAACTCACTACTTACAAGAGGCATATCACAAGCTACACATAAAACACAATCAGTAGTAGAACTTTTCAATGCTGAATGTATTCCTGATAAGGGACCATTTCCCTTATATATATCTTCTACAACTCTTAAATTAAACCTTTCATAAACTTCTTTATCATTAGCTACAATAATAACTTCCTTGAAGTTTTTTCCTGCATTAATAATATGCTCAATAAAAGTTTTTTCCTTAAAACTTAAAAAAGCTTTATTATTATAATTCATCCTACTACTTTTTCCACCTGCCAAAATAGCTAGTGTTTTATTTATCAAAGCAACTCACCTCTTAAAATTTAATAATAGTAACTATATCTCCTTTATTAACGCCTTCATTACCAGCTTCCAGCTCTATTAAACAATTAGAATTTAATGTAGAGCTAAGAATTCCATTTCCACTTTTAACTTGTGTTATTTCTACTTTTTGACCATTAACATCAGAAGTTACTGTTCCTCTTAAAAACCTTCTATTCGGACTCTTCTTTTTAAATTCATTAGTTAAAATAGCTTTTTCTCTACTTATTTCTATATTTTCTTTTCCACTTAGCTTTTCTAGTGTTGTTTTAGCAATAAGTTCAAAAGTAGTTAATGCAGCTGTTGGATTTCCTGAAAGGCTTACTATAATTTTTTTATCATATTTGCTACAAAGCATAGCTGATCCTGGTTTAATATTAATTTTCCAAAATAATTTTTCACCATTAATATAATCTATTGCTTCTTTTATTAAGTCCTTTTCTCCTACAGATGCCCCACCTGTAGTTATAATAAAATCTGCTCCTCTTGAAGCTTCCTTAATTTTATTTCCAATCCCAATAAAGCTATCATTTTCATGATCCACATAGGTTACTTCATAACCTAACTCAGCTAATCTTCCTAATATTGTATACTTGTTGCTATTATATATCTTTCCTCCTATTAATGCTTCATCTAAATCTAATACTTCGTCTCCTGTACTTATAAAAGCTACTCTTGGCTTTTTATAAACATTAACAGTTCTTATTCCAGAACTAGCTAATATTCCTATGTCTGCATAATCTAATTTTTTACCTTTCTTCACCAAAAGGGTTCCCTCTTTTATATCCTCACCTTTTAAACAAATATTTTCTTCAGCTTTTAATACCTTATTTACCTCTATAAAACCATCCTTAAAAGTTACATCTTCTTGTTTTATTACAGCATTAGCTCCAATTGGTATAGGAGCTCCAGTCATTATTTTAATTGCTGTTCCTTGCTTTACTTCACTTTTGCAAACATCACCTGCAAAAACTTGGTCTATAACCTTTAAGGATTTTTTTCCTTCCTCTGTATCAATAGAAATCACTGCATATCCATCCATAGCTGATTTGTTAAATGGAGGATTATCTATCTTTGAAAAGATATCTTCACTTAAAATTCTACCTATTCCAGAAAGTAATGACACTTCTTCAATTCCAATAAATCTAACATTTTCACTTAAAATCTCTATGGCTTCTTCTAAACTAATAAAAGATTTCATAACTTGCACCTCATACTCAAATAATTAATGGAACTCACTACTCACATGCATTTGTAGGAGTGCCTCTACAGTATAACTTCAAAGTACTAACTCATAAATTTGAACTTAAAAAGCTTGCTACTTTACCCTTATTTTGGGTATAAGTAACAAGCTTAATACATTTCTATATTAAATCTACTTATTTTCCTTCCCAAAATACGTGGAGACAATAACTTTTCAATTATTGCCCTGTGAATGATAAACATTCAGGCGTAAAAGTCATAGAAAATTCCTTAGACTTTTACACACTAGAAAACACAAAACTATTTTTCAAATTTAAACTCTTTTTCTTTTTGGACTAAATCTGCTAATACTTTATAATCATCCTTTTTAACTATAGGTACATCACTATACTTAATATGTTCATTACTAGCAATAGCAATTAATTTTTCTTTAGGAGTTAATATCTCTTCACTAACTCCCTCTCTATAAACTTCTATTTTTCTTAAATCACTTTTTTTATATCCTTCAACAAGTACTACATCCTTGTCACTTACCATTTTAATTATATCATCTAAATTAATTTCTTGTTCTAATTCTCTAATCATCGCAAATCTATTTTTAGATGAAATAACTACTGTTTCTGCTCCAGCCTGTCTATGTCTGTATGTATCTTTTCCTTTTTTATCTATATCGAATCCATGAACATCATGTTTTATTGTTGATACAGTTAGCCCTCTATTCTTCAATTCATTAATAAGTCCTTCCATAAGAATAGTCTTACCAACATTTGAGCCTTTTCCTATAACATTGACTACCTTTGCCATTTATATGTCACCCTTTAATTTTTTATTCATTAGGAGTAAGTTTAATTGACAAAATCGCATATACTCCTATAAGTATAAATCTTAAATCCTATATAAATAGAATTTAAGATTTATATACTTTAATTCTATTATATAAATCTTATTATATCAACATTCTATTTTTACCTTAATTTTACATTTATTGTTATGATTTCTCTAATCTTTTAAGTTTTCTACCTCTAATAAAATTAACTAGTGAAATAATAAATCTCTTAAACCACTTAACTACATTTCCATATTCAATATTTTTTATATCATTAGTATCTTTCATCTTTTTACGAAGACAAACTTTTATCAAAGTGATTCTTATTTTATTTAATACCTTCTTCTCTCAACATATCTATGCCTTAGTTTACATGTACAATTTCTTTTATATCTTTCTAATATTATTGCTCTATCTCCAAAAATCTTAGAAATTTTCAAATAAAACATTAAAATTACTATAATCAATACTAAAAAGCCATAAATATATATACCTCTAAAATTTATATTTTCAATTATAAATCCACCAATAAAGTTACCTATTGCAGAAGCTACTCCATTTACCAATAATTTTACTCCTGCAAATACATCTCTATTCTCTATTTCAATATAGCTCATCATTGAGCTATCTAAAGATGAACCAACTAAAGTTGCAAAAATACATCTAAATATTAATATAGTTACAAACGGAATAGTATTTAATTTTAATGTTAAAAAAAACATTGTTGCTGCCAAGCATATTAGTGATATTAATTCAAATCTTTTTATTCCAATCTTACCTATTATTGTTGGCATAGCTAGAACGCCCATCATTACCACCGTTGTTATTATGAAGCTAACTATGGACATTGTTGTGTTACTTAAACCAAAGTAATTTTTCATAATTAAATTATTATATGGCCAAACAGCACTTCCACCTATAGCAATAATAAATAAAAAAATTGCAAAAAACCTTATATTTTTATGACCTCTAAGTAACTTAAATGTATCTCCAATAGATTCCTTAATTTCCCCTTCATTAAGCATTCTTTTCTCATCTCTAGGTAATAAAAATAACCTCATAACAAAAGCTACTAAAGTCATACCTGCTGATAAGTAAAATAATTTTCTATATCCTATAATACTAAATATAGATAACCTATCTATATTTCCAGCCAATAAAGTTCCTAAAGTTGAAGCAATAAAATTAACAGAGGATTTATAACTATATGCACAACATTCTTTGTCTGGTGTTGTATATGAATAAAGTAGTTGCAATTCTGTAACTTGTATAAAACAAAGCCCTATATTAGTTAAGATTTGTGATAGTAAAAGTAATATATAGCTAGTAAATACAGCATATGCCCCTATTCCTATAGAACTTAATAAACATCCTAAAGCTAAAATATTTTTTCTTCCAAACATATGTATAAATGGTCCTACAAAGAAACCTACCATTGAAAATAATGAACCTAAAGAAAAGATGAGTCCAATTTTATCAGAGGGTATATTAATTTCATTTAAATAAAGTATTTGTAAAAATCCATATATACCAAAAGCCGCAGCTAATATCAATTCACTTATTACAATTATTTGTACATTTCTTGAAAAGCTAGCATAAGTTTTAATAGTTTTAAATCTCTCCACAACCTCACCTCTTAACCTAATTTTTCAATATATCTCTATTTAGGTTAAGCTTATATTATAGTTTTTATGTAAACTAAAATTTTCTAAAAAAATAGAGACGCATCTCTACATCTCTATTAATCTAACTATTTATTTCTTATAACTTCAACTTTATAGCCATCTGGATCTGTTACAAAATAGTATCCTGGCTTTTGCCCTGGAAGTCCCTTTAATGGAGTAACTTCATACCCTAAAGTTTTGTGTTTCTCTCTTTCACCCTCTAAATCATCAACACCAACTGCTATATGACTAAATCCATTTCCTAATTCATAAGGCTTTTCTGGATTATAATTATAAGTTAATTCAATCTCATATCCTCCAATTTCATTAGAAAGATACACTAAAGTAAACTTATGCTCTGGAAAATCTTTTCTTCTAGTTTCAACAAGACCTAATGCCTCTCTATAAAACTTTAGAGATTTTTCTAAATCCATAACTCTTATACATGTATGTAACATTTTAACTGCCATAAAATCATCTCCTATATTAATATTTTTATAATACTAATATACAGTAAGAAATACCCACTAACAAGAAATTTCCCTTTATAAAAATATTAAAATACTACTCTTTATATAAATAGTCTCTTGTAAGTGGTAAATCATTATCTATTCCTTTAGTAAATAGAATTTGATGTAAATCTATTATTCCATTATTGAATGTAGCAGCGCAAGAGCATAGATACATACTCCACATTCTAATAAACTTTTCATCAAACATCTCTCTAACTTTATCTATATTATTATTAAAGTTTTTATACCATTCTAATAAGGTCTTAGTATAATGTAACCTCAAGCTTTCTACATCTATAACATGATAATTGTAATCTCCTGAAATATTTATTATCTCTCTTAATGATGGTATAACCCCACCTGGGAATATGTACTTTTTAATCCATGCATCTCCTTCAGATTCTTTTATTCCACTTATATAATGTAATAAGAATACTCCTCCTTCTTTTAAAACTGCATTTACATTTTCAAAAAATAAGTCGTAATTAGGTCTTCCTACATGTTCTATCATTCCTACACTTACAACTCTATCAAATGATAATTTTGATTTCTTTAAATCTCTATAATCCATTAGTTTTACTTCTAAATAATCTTCTAAATTTTCTTCCTTTATTCTTTCACTAAACTTATTAAATTGTTCTTGGCTTAATGTTATTCCTAATCCTTTTATCTTGTATTTTTTAGCTGCTTCAATAAGTAACATTCCCCATCCACAACCTATATCTAAAAGACTTTGACCTTCTTTTAAATTTAACTTCTTTAATATATGATGAATTTTGTTCATTTGAGCTTGATACAATGTATCATTTTCATTTTTAAAATATCCACAAGAATAACTCATAGTTTCGTCTAACCACAAGCTATAAAAATCATTTCCTATATCATAATGAGATGAAACTTCTTCTTTCTGCTTTGATTTATTAGTTATTTTATGAAATATTTCTGGTAATGCCTTATGGTCACTATTAAATTTATTCATGTACTTTAACACTGTATTTAGCGCTAAGAATAAATCTCCTTCAAATTCTACATCACCATTCATATATGCTTCACCAAAAGCTAATGATGTACTACTTAATAAATCCTTTTTATTCAATGGCTTTTTTATATGTACCCTAAATAATGGTTCCCCATTACCTAATACAACCTCTTCTCCATCCCAAAAATCTACTGCAAATGCTTCTCCTTCAAAGTTTTTCAAAAATGTTTTAAGAAAAGTCTTTTCTACGTTCATACTTCACTTCTCCTCCTTTATATATCTTGTAGTATGAACATAATTTTATAAATTTAACCATAAGTGGATTTTTCATTAGTATTTATGTAAAATGTAGATTACTTTACTCTAAAGTAATACATAACTATAATTAAACAAATAGAAATAGAGAACTATATTAAATTGCTGCACATACAATTCATTATAGTTCTCCTATTAAAAGTGTTATTTACTTTCGAAATCTAATATTATTCTGCTATTGCTATAACTTCTATTTCTACTACTGCATCCATAGGTAGTTTAGCAACTTGAACACAACTTCTTGCTGGAGGATTTTCTCCAAAATACTCATTGTATACTTCATTTAATTCAGCAAACTGAGCTAAATCTTTTACAAATACTGTTGCTTTAACAACATTTCTAATAGATGACCCAGCCTCTTCTAAAATACTCTTAACATTTTCTAAGCTTTGTCTTGTAGCTTCTTTAATATCTGTTTTTAATTCTTTAGTTTCTTTATCCAATGGTAATTGTCCTGAGGTAAATATGAAATTACCTACTTTATTACAATGTGAATAAGGTCCTATTGCATCTGGAGCCTTAACTGAATTAATTACTTCTCTTTTCATTTCTATTCTCCTAACTACTTTATATATTCTTTGTAGAATTCTACTATCATTGGAATTGCTTCTTTTAATATTGCTTTACTTGTAGCTACATTTATTCTTAAATATCCTTCATGATCTTTAATAAACCTACTTCCTGTTTCAAGCAATACTTTCTTTTCTTGCGCAAGCTTAATTATGAAATCATCAATATCTGAAATATTATCGAACTTTACCCATAATAAATAACCTGCATCTGGAACCATAGTACTGATTCCTTCTACATTAAGCATGTCCACAGTTAAATCTAAATTTTCTTTTATGTTCATTATAAGTTCATCAACCCAAGGTGAGCCATTTTCATAGCATAAGGTTAAAGCTCTAGTTCCAACTCTATTTGGATGAAGCTTTCTTTTGCTTAACTCATTTGCTAAATCAATTCTCATCTCTTCATTACTACATAAGAATGTTGAGATTTCCAAACCTGCTATATTAAATGTTTTATTCGGTGATGATAAAACTATTATATTTTTATATTGGTTTAAATAATCACTAAAAGTATTGAAATTATTTCCTAAATCTAAATCTCCATGAACTTCATCACTTATAATAATTATGTTTTTTTCCATGCAAATATTAATAATCTCGTTTATCTCTTCTTTGCTCCAACATCTTCCTGATGGGTTATGTGGATTACAGATTATTAACCCCTTAATATCTTCTTTTTCCACTAAAGCTTTTACTTCTTTAAAATCTAAAGTATATTTATTATTATTTAATTTCATTTTATAAGAAACTAAATTCATACCATTATTCGATACAACATCTTTAAATGGTCCATAAGCTGGAGTGAATACAAGTATATTGTCACCTTTTTTAAACAACTTATCTACCATAACATTCATAGTAGATAATGCTCCTATTGAAGGAACAATCCATTCACGTTTAATTTCTGATCTATATCTATCTTTATACCATTTTAATATACTACTATAAAATTCTTCTTTTATATCAAAGTACCCAAAATCACCTAAAGCTATAAATTCCATAAGAGGCTCTATTACCTCTTTAGGTAATTTAAAATCCATGTCAGCAATGAATAGTGGATAATAATTTGCTGCATCTTTTACTTTGAATCTTTTTTCAATATACTCTTCATTCCACTTCTTAGACCCATTATTTCTTCTTTGTAATATGTCTTCGAAATTATACATTGCTACCTCTTTTCTTCATATTTCTCAATAAATTTCTTTATTATATAATCCATTGCAATATGAAAGTTTAATCGAGTATCTATATTACTATCTGAATCCTGAGTATACGCTGTATAAACCTTATACTTACATAACTTTTCAAAGGTAGAATTTCTAGACTCTGTTATAAGTACTACGTCAATCCCTCTAAGGTTAGTTTCAACTAATACCTCTAATAACTCTGGTGTTTCTCCACTTCTTGATAACATAAATACTAAATCTTCATCTTTATTTAATATTCTACTAGATAATCTCATAAATCTTGAATCATCATGTTGCTCTGCAGGTATTCCTAATAGCTGTAATTTTATTTGAAATATCTTACCTAAATAATTGCTCATACCCATTCCATATATAGTTATTCTTTTGCATTTCATCATCTTTTCAACTATTTCATCGATATCAGATTGCTTAACTAACTTATATGTATCTAACATTAGATTTACAAAATCGGTATCATCTATATTGGGTTTGTTTTCTTCTTCTAATTTATCTCTTTGAAAATAATCATCTTTAAATTGTATAAAACTTTTATACCCTAACTTTTTAGAAAGTCGGTGCACACTTGTATTGCTAATAGAAAATTTTTCTGAAATATTAGCTATTGTAAAATTATCATATTTAAATAGCGCGCTATTCTCCAATAATAATTGTAATAACTCTTTTTCTAATTTAGTTAAATACTTTGAGTTCTCTGAAATTCTTCTGTGTATTTTCATATGTGCACCTCACTTTAAATTCTAAGCTTCTATTAACTCCTCAGTTAATTCTTCAGCTCTATATTGCTTATCTAAAGCTAACACAAATGGGTAGTATATTGCAAATGCTGCTGCTATGGCAACTACTTGTACTAATGCACCTTGCCATCCACTTACTAAGAATCCACTGAATATTGGTGGTGTTGGCCATGGAGCTACTACACCGTTAAATGGACTTAAGAATCCTATCTTCATAGCAAATATTGCAATAAGAACTGAAACTATTGGTGCTAATGTTAATGGAATTAACATTAATGGGTTAAGTATTACTGGTAAACCAAATATTATTGGTTCATTTATATTGAATAATGCTGGAACTGTACTTAAGTTTCTCATCATTTTCATTCTTTCAGATCTAGCAACAACTACCATAGCTAAAACTAGTCCCACAGTCATACCTGCTCCACCTATAGTTGCAAATTGGTCAATCATTTGAATTGTTCCGATATTTGCATTTTCTAATGTTAAAGCACCTTGTTTAAATAACTCTAAGTTTTCTACTGAGTTTGCATTTAATAATGGGTTTACAATTGAGTTAACAACTGTTGGGTGAATACCAAACCACCATAAGAATCCATTTAACCCTGCAACTACTGTTATAGCAGCTGGAGATGCTGTTAATCCTTGAAGTGGAACTTGTAATATGTCATATATGAATTCATGCATTGAAGTTCCCATGCTTAAGAATATTCCGTTTATTAATAATGCATATGCAACTACTATTACTCCTGGTATTAATGATACGAAAGACTTATATACCATTGGTGGTACATTTTCTGGTAATTTAATTACTAAGTTCTTTTTAACTACAAATCTATAAAGTTCTGTTGAAGTTATACTCATTATAATTGCTGTTATAACACCTTTTGTTCCAAGCCATGCCATTGGAAGTACTTTGTTTATTACTTCACCTGATTCAGCAGTAACAAATTTAGGTGTAACTATTACGTAAGCTACTATAGAAATAATCATAACTGGTAGCGGATCCATCTTATCATCTTCTGATAATTTGTAAGCTATTGTACCAGCTAACATGATTCCCATTATATCAAATGTAGCTCTATATGCAGGTGAAAGGAAACTATCCCAACCTTCACCAAATATTCTTGCCATAAATTCTGGATAACCAGCTATAGGGAAGTCTGTTATTAATAAAAATACTGATGCAATAATTGTTAATGGCATTATAACCATAAACCCTGATTTAAGAGCTCTCATATATCTTAGATTAGCAAATCTAGATACTACTGGAACCATTTTTTCTTCAATAAATCTTGAAATAAAGTTCATTTTTATTTCCCCCTCATTTTCAATAACGTTTTCAAGTTTTATTATACGGATTTTATTCCAGATTTGAATTCCTACTCTCGGAAAATTTTCCATACTTTTTTTGGATTTTTTATCACTATCTTAATTCTAATTTATCTATTTGTTATTCTTTTATTATTAAAATAATTATTTTAATAATAAAATACTCTGAAATTAATTTTTTTATTAAAGAAACCAATTTCAGAGTATTTATATTAACTTAAATATTCATTTATTTTATAATAAATTTTTGATTTTATTTACTTGCAACAAAGACAATATGATTACTATATCCTAATAACTCTGTCTTTTCACAAGTATAAAGATGAAATCTCATCCATTCATTAAACTCAGCTTCACTAAATTCATTAATCTTATCAGCCATAAGTTCAGCTAGCCCATCAGCTGCAAACTGTGTAACTTTATTTAAGTTGCTCTTTCTCATTAATTCATCCATTTTTCCTACTGTCATAAAACAAAATGGAGTTTCATCTATTAATTTAAAACTTTCCTTATCATACTCATCACCTAATAAGTGATTTTTAGTATTATAAATAAAAGTTTCAGTAACAAAGACCATATCATTTGAAAGATAAGCAAATAATATTTTACCATCTTTCTTACATACCCTTTTACTTTCTTTAATAGCTCTTAATTTATCTTCATCACTCTTTAAATGATATAAAGGTCCAAAGCATAAAACTATATCAAAACTATTATCCTCAAGATATGATAAATCCAATGCATTTCCTTGATGAACTTTTATATTCATATCTCCAGTAACGTTTGATTTTAATATATCAATATTTCTCTTTACTGGTTCAACAGATGTAACATCATATCCCTTTGATGCATAGTGCAAACTATAAGCTCCAGTAGCAGCTCCTATATCTAATATTTTTGAATCTTCTTTTAAATACTTGTCTATAAAGTTTGTAGTAGTTATAAATTCTATACTACTTGCATTTGAAGTATTCAATCTTTTTTCCTCATTGAAATACTCATAAATCTCATCTAATTTCATCATACCCCTTCACCCCTATTACTTAATAATTCTCATGCAAAATTAATATCTAAGTTTGTATTATTTCTATTATACATAAACCTTGTTAACTTTCAACCATTTTTTGTAATATATTGCATTTAATTGTGTTAGAATTAGTTTATAGATTAATAAATACCAATAAAGGATGTTGATTATATGCTTACTAAAAATGAAATTTTACAAATTGCTAAAGCCCAATTTGCATTAGACTATAATTTTAAAGATTATGATATTACTAAAGATACTAATATAATTACTGAAAATAGTCTTATTTCTGGTAGAAGAATATATGACAATGATGGATGCTTTTTAAAAATACTATGCTTTAATGGTAAAGCTTTTATTTCAGCTGATC
This sequence comes from Clostridium sp. NSJ-145, assembly GCF_021044725.1. Classification (NCBI taxonomy): domain Bacteria; kingdom Bacillati; phylum Bacillota; class Clostridia; order Eubacteriales; family Clostridiaceae; genus Clostridium; species Clostridium sp. NSJ-145. Next base: position 32,310 of record NZ_JAJNOS010000002.1, on the reverse strand, counting down.
CTAAAATTATTCCTTGGTGTAAAGAAAATCTTTTAACTATAGATGCTGCCTGGCTTTCTGAATACCCCAAATTAAAAGTTATAGATACTAAACTTAAGAACTTCGGCCACGAAATTGCTGATATACATCATTATTATCTTCCTAAAACAATGAATGAAAAAATTGAAATTCCCTTCTCTATAAAATGGTATGAAAAAGAAGAGATTAATCAATTTACAAATGATGATAGATTTGGTGAAGCCTTTGCCTTTGATAAAAATCACCCTGATATTCTTGCAGTGGCAGCTTTTGATGGAGATACTATGTTAGGAATGGCTGGAGCTAGTGCAGATAGTGATACCATGTGGCAAATCGGAATTGACGTTTTTCCTGAATATAGAGGAAAAGGGATTGCTACTACTCTTGTAACCTTATTAAAAAATGAAGTATTAAATAGAGGTAAAGTTCCTTTCTACGGAACTGTAGAAACTCATTTTATCTCTCAAAATGTGGCTATTAATTCTGGATTCTTTCCTGTTTGGGCAGAACTTTATACAAAAGCCCTATAATAAGATAGTAATTAAAAAAGTGCGAAAATTTTTCGCACTTTAATTAAACTTTACAAATACACCTTCTCTTGATTTTTGTAATGCTTGCTGGGTTAATATTTTAATTAACGGTGACTTTTCAGAGGATTTACTTATAACTCCATCTATTATAACTGTAGGGTCAATAATTCTTAACTTATTAACCTGATGTATATCATACTCTTCTTTATTCTCAATAACATCTACATTATAATTTAATGATTGAATCAAACTTCTTATTTCTTGATTTTTAGAATTTTTTAATATATTTAAAACATAATTATCATCCTGAAGTAAATCTTCTAAAGTTATAATATCATTATCTAAAGCTACTTTTAAAGCATTTGATAATCTATTATAAGCATATATATTTAATGGATTTAAGAAAAATCCTATTACCTCCTTATAATAAGTATTTACGAACCATTCTGCTGCATTTATAGTAGTAATAATTATTTCTCCATCTATAACCTGTAAACTTTCTAAGAAATTTTTTATTGCAACTAATGAAATATATCCATAAGAGTACATATCTCTTAAAGTATAATCTATTCTATCTGCACATAAATCTGGAGCTGATCTTTCTAATATAGTCCATTTCTTTTCATTATATAGTATATCCTTATAATCATACCCATGTTTTATAAGTATTTCAGGTATACCTGAATTTTCTATTATTTTTTCATAAATCTCTTCATGATAATCTTCATTGCTTTTATTTAATGCAAAATCAACCACATGAGAAAATGCAGTATGTGAAATATCATGTAATAATCCAGCAATTTGTTCTTCTATAGTTTCATTCATCTTCTTAATAAGTAGCATCGTTCCTACTGAATGCTCATATCTAGTAACATTCCAATTTGGATTTACAAGATAGCTTGCACCACCTTGATGAATATTTTTTAATCTTTGAAATTCTTTAGTATTTATTAACTCTTCTAAAACACCTTCTATTTCAAAGTCACCATATATATCGTCCTTTATTTTCATAAGCTATCCTCCTCATAAGAATTAGGCTTTTATCTTATCATTTTAACCAAATCATTACAAACATTTACACAAATTATATTTACTATTTTATTCCACTAATAGAAAAACATTTGCTAATACCAGCAAATGTTTTAATAAATTCATATATTCTATTTTTTGTCTAATAAGTTTAGTACTTGATCTAATATAGCTTTTTCGTTCATCATTCCATATAGTATTACATCTATTACTTTTACTGGAACTCTTCCATTAACTAATGCATTAACTTGTGGCATTTGAAATCTAACTTGTGGTGATAGTAAAACTATGTCAACATCATTTATTACCTCTTCACACTCTGTTATCGGTAAAGCTTTAATATCGATATCAACCTTTTTCACTTTAACGTATTCTATCATTTTACTAAGTAAGATACTTGTTGACATTCCTGCTTCGCATACTAATAATATTTTTTTCATAAATCCTATCCCCCATCGTCTCAAGAAATTCCTGAAATCGTTTCCTGTTTATATTTTACATTTATACCTTTTACTTGTCAATGTAGTCATATTAAATCAAAGTCTGTTTACTATATATATATTACAATAATAAACTCTATATTATTTTTTATAAAAAAAAGCTGTAGTTTTTTATATGGTAAAAATCTACAGCAACTCATCATTTTATATTTTAATACTTTGTATTATCCTCTAAAAAATCTTAATAAATAGCTTAATGTATGAAACTCTCTATCTATTTCTTCTGTCATATCATTAAATCCTTTTATTAATTCTTCCTCAGTAAATTGTTTTTCAAGCAAATAAATCTTTACCGGATTTATCTTACCTTCCTTAGTATCTAACACTCTAGATGCTTTAATATATTTATTTGTCATAGCCTTATTTATAGCAGCTTCTAATTCTTCACTTATATTTAATTCAGGTATCTCATCAAATATAGTAATATTTAATGCATCAATTCCCATATTAGTACATTTACTTAAATCACACCCAACAAATATAACATCTTTAAATTCTGCATCTCTAAAGTCTACATTATCTAAATTTACTTCTTCAAAAATAGTATTTTCAAATTTTGCATGTCTAAACTTACTATTTTTAAGATTAGTTCCTATAAATTCTGCTCCTTTAAAAGTACATCCATAAAAATCACATGACTTAAAGTGAGCTCCTCTAAAACTTACAAAATTAAAGTTTGATCCAGCAAAGCTACTAGCATAACAATTACTCCTAGCTAAATTATTATACATAAAATTTTTATTCATCTTTTCAACTTTGTTGTAATGAAAATTTCCTTTAACACTATTATTTCTAGCCATTTCTTTTCTCCTTATTAAGAAATTTTGATATGTATATATCCCTACTATCTTATTCAATAGTATATATCATACTATAACAAGCCAATGGATGTATACATAATTATTTCTCAAACATAATTTGTATTAGAATTTTATTAGCATTTTTACAAATAATATATATTATTTATTGCGAAATGTAAGAAATTTATGCATAGTAACAATACAAAAGAAATATTGAATCATAGAAAAAATATGCATCTAAAACTTCTGATATATACGAAGAAATAACAGCGATAACATTAGCAGATTAAAAAGAGTGCCTTCCAGCACTCTTCTTTACATCATCATCAAAATTCCTGAAATAAATAAAGCTACATATACAAACTTTGTAAATGAATCTCCCTTTATCTTTTTATGTACTATATTACTTACTACTATAGCAACAATTACAAATATCATTGTTATTAAAGACATCGTTACTATACCCGAGGTTATTTCACCTCTAAATATGTTTATAGATAACATAATTGCATTTAGTGTTGCCCATAAAGCACATAAAGTTGCTCTAAAACTTGATTTATCTTTTATATTTGCAGTTGCATATACTACTACAAAAGGACCTCCACAAGTAAATGCTCCATGTACTATTCCGCCTAGAAAAAGTACAACATTATGTACAATCCCAATATACCTGCTTTTAATTTTTTCTACATTTTCTTCCACTTTTTTTCTACTATCATATAAACCTTTTATAGCCACAATAATCATAAATAAACCAAGTGCTATTTTCAAAGGTCTCTCTGGTAATGATGAAAATAACCACATTCCTATAGGTAAACCTAATACCATTAATGAAGTTATTTTAATAAACTCTTTTTTATTTATATGCTTGAAGTCTCTTATTGCTATAACTACTGAAGCTATTAATACTACTATAGTCATTACTGGTACAGTAACTTTTAAACCAGCTATAGCCGATGCAATAGGTAATGCCATTATAGTTCCACCAAACCCAATAAGACCTTCAATAAAATATGCACACATTACTACAATTGCAAATGATATTACTTGACTTAAATCCATCTGTTATCCCCTTTTAATTTTTCTTTTGATTAATTATATTTCATAGTGAGTATACCACCAAATTTAACAAATATAAATAAATTTCATTTTTATTTTTTTGTTAAATCGTTCCACAATTAGTTCTAATATCATGTATATTAGATTGTCTTTTAAGAAAATTTATCTCCTCAAAAAGCTCCAGCATAATTTATATATGCTGGAGCTTTTTATTATTGTAACTTTATCTTTTAAACAAATTTTATATATAATTTACGCCATTACTAGATTGCCAAAATAAACTTGTGTCATATATAAAAGATAGCATGTAGTTTTAATTGTAAAATATATATCATTTATACAATCTTCATCTAATGAAAGATAGCTTTCTCTATTAATATTAAGCTCTTCTAAATAATCTCTATCTTCTTTCATATTATCTAAAACATTATCAAAAATCTCTTGTTTGTATCTTAAAATATTCTTTAGTTTTTTATGCAGTGTTACTTCATACATAAAATGCTTAGCCATATCTTTTCCATAGTACTCTTCTAAATGATATTTACAAAAGCAATCAGCAATATAATGAGCTATCCTTCCTAATGTAAAAGATATTTCATCTGTATTCATATTACCATTTTCTATTAGGTCATTATATTCCTTCATCTTTTCTTTAGATACTGTATAAGTATGTTTTATCTTATTTTTTCTTTTATGCAAATCTGGTTCAATACATCCATATAAAAACTTTCTTTTATTAAGCATTAAATCATATTTTTCATTACATAGATTAAAACAAAATTCTCCTATAATCAAATGTGTATTAATTAACATTTACATATCCCCTTCCCGCATAGCAGGTATTAAATTTCATTCTCTTTTTCTAGTAATAATATTATTATACACTATCTATTAAAAATATAATAAGGATTTTACCTGTATATTTGCCTTTATTATGAATTTTAAAATTTAATGTTTTATCTATAATTTTTTATTAATTTATTATAAAATATATAAATGTGTAAAAATAATAATAATTTAATAATATTTAGTATATAAGGAGATGTTCATTTTGGATACAACATTAACAAAAGAAGAACTTTCTAGAATATATGGTAAGATAAGTCCTTTTGAATTTAAAGACAAGCTTATTTCCGTAGCTAAAAAGAATAATAATAACATTTTAGATGCTGGTAGAGGTAATCCTAACTGGACTGCCGCAACTCCACGTGAAGCATTTTTTACTTTTGGTCAATTTGCTGTTCAAGAAACTAAAAGAACTTGGAATATATCTGATCTTGCTGGAATGGTTCAAAGAAATGGCATTGCAAAAAGATTTAAAGAATTTATAGAATCAAACAACTCTGCTCCTGGAATTGAGCTTTTAAAAGATATAATAAATTATGGTTCTAATGTTTTATATTTTGATGAAGATAACTTTATTTTTGAACTTACTGACGCAATTATAGGTGATAATTATCCATTTCCTGATAGAATGCTTACACATATCGAAAAGATTGTACATAACTACTTAATGAAGGAATTATGTCAAAATAAATCCTTTGAAAGTGAATTCGATGTTTTTGCAGTAGAGGGTGGAACTGCTGCTATGTGTTATATTTTCGATTCACTAGTTGCAAACTCACTTTTAAATCCTGGTGATAAAATTGCACTTATGACACCAATTTTTACTCCGTATTTAGAAATACCTCACTTACCAAACTATAACTTTGAAGTAGTTAATATTCATGCTAATGAAGTAGATTCAGAAGGTTATTCAACTTTCCAATTTCCTAAAAGCGAATTAGACAAGCTTAAAGATACAGATATTAAAGTAGTCTTCGTAGTAAATCCAAATAACCCTGCTTCAATAGCTTTAAGTGATAAATGTAAAGAAAATCTTATAGATATAGTAAATAATCATAATCCTAACCTTATGATTATTACTGATGATGTATACTGTACTTTTGTAGATAACTTTACTTCATTAATAGCAGATTTACCTTATAATACCTTAGCCGTATATTCTCTTTCTAAATACTTTGGTGTAACAGGATGGAGACTTGGTGCTATAATGCTAAATCAAGATAATATATACAATAAGCTATTAAGCGAGCTTTCAAGCGAAACAAAAGCAAGACTTAATGAAAGATATACTCATTTATCTTTAAAGCCTGAAAGTCTTCCTTTTATTGATAGAATCGTTGCTGATAGTAGACAAGTTGCATTAAATCATACAGCAGGTCTTTCTACTCCACAGCAAGTTCAAATGGCATTTTTCTGTGCTTTTGCATTAATTGATACAGATAATAATTATAAAAGCTTAACAAAGGAAATATGTAAAAATCGTAAAAAATTATTATTTGATGGACTTGAAACGGAATTAAGAAATCAACCTCATGATGCTGCTTATTATACAGAACTTAACTTATTAGATTTAGCCCGTGAAAAATATGATAATGGCTTTGCAGAATATATAGAAGCAAACTATAGACCATTAGACATAATATACACTTTAGCTAATAACTTCTCTATAATATTATTAAATGGAGATGGATTTGCTTCATCTGAATGGTCATTAAGAGTATCTTTAGCAAACCTTAATGATGACTCTTACTACATAATAGGTAGTTCGATAAATCAGATGTTAGATAATTTAGCAACTAAATATAATCTAATAAATTCAATAAACGTTTCTATTTAAATAAAATTCGAAGCACTTTAGTGAAAAGTTTGACTTCGTCAAAAGGGAAAAACTCATTGATGTTACAGTTAAAATGTTGCCTATGCAATAGTGAAAAGTATATATATTAACACCTTTCACTACTACGATAGTAGCATTTTCACCTCGATGAAGTCGACTTTTCACTATGAAGCTTGCTTGTTGCTTTTATTGTATTACAACTTTCTATCTCTCTTCATTAAGTAGCTCTTTTAATACTTCTAGCTTTACTTGAGTAAAAATACTATCTCTAAATGTATATATACATACAAGCTGTGAATGATTGAATATTTCAATATCAAGCTTATTATCTAATGTTGCATTTAGTTTATTTAAAAGTTCTTCATTTTCTTTAAGTCTTATATATACTCTTTCAGCAATCTTTTTCATATTATCACTATATCTTTTAAATACTGGATTATATTCTTCTAATAGCCTTATACCCTTATTTATAAAAAAATTTAATGTTGGCATTAAAATAGGATTATAAACTAATTTCCAATAGTTTTGAAGTTCAACATTATTAGATAAATCTACACAATCAGCATATAATTCTTCTTCATAAGCATTAATTTCTTCATCTTTTATATTAGCGATTTTTTTACTGAATTTATATTGCTCTATGCAGATTCTATCTATTTGCTCTGGGGTTAATAAATAAATTAATTTCTTAAGATAGCTTAAATTATTTTCTAACTGTAATTTAAGTTCATTAGAAATCTTATCTAATAAGAAATTATGATATTCACTAGATTCTATATCTGTAAATGGTGCACATAATAATATTGATATCATTCTTGAATCTATATTAGGAAAATACTTTTCTAAAACTAAGTCATTCGATATTCTTTGCTTTTCTAATATATGTAAGGGTATTTCTAGATTTTTAGGTGTTGCATTAGCCGGAATATCTTCAATTAACTGATAACTAGCTTGTAACTGTCTTATATTATCATACAAACTTTTTTTTAAATTGTTAATTTGCCTATGAATAAAGAAGTTTGTCAGCGTTGGATATATAAATAAATCCTTAATATCTTGTATAGACATACCAATATTTCTAAGGGAAATGATAATTTGTAATTTTCTTAAATCTTCTTCTGAAAATTCGTAATACCCATTATCAATATTTTTAGTTGGCTCTATAAGTTCTTCCTTTATATAAAAATATACCGCTTTTTTACTTAGTTTAGTCAATTCTAAAACTTTTTGTAATTTCAAAATTTTCCCCTCCAAAACAGTACCCTAAGGTAACACTTTTTGTATATGTTTTCTTAAATATTAACACTTTGTTAAAAAATAGTCTATACTTTTCCTTGGATATGCCCTTATTTTGTCGCAAAAAAATATATTTGACATTCCTCTTAGGGTATCTGATAAGATTATTGTGAAATAAAAAACAAGATTTTTTTAACGATTTAGGGGGAAATAAAAATGAAAAGAGCTTTATGTTTATTATTAACGTCTTTAGTTCTTGCTTCTACAGTTACTGGTTGTTCTAGTAATAGTAACGATGGAGCTACTAGCAAAGGTTCAAACAAATATACTCCAGGTGTTTATACTGCTACTACACAAGGAATGCATGGTTCTGAAATGGTAGTAGATGTAACTTTTGATGAAAGTTCAATAACAGATGTTAAAGTTGTAAGCCACGGAGAAACTTTTGGTATCGGATACGGAATGGAAACAACTCCAATTGAAACTATACCAAATAAAATAGTTGAAACTCAAAGTGTAGATCTTGATTCAGTTACAGGAGCGACTTTAACTACTACATTTATATTAAACGCTGTAAAAGATACAGTAGTTCAAGCTGGTGGAACTGTTGAAAACTTATCAGCAAAACCAGAAACTACTAAAGCTGAAGATCAAACTTATGATGTTGATGTTGTTGTAGTTGGTGCTGGTGTTGCAGGTATATCTGCAGCTATCGAAGCAGCAGCAAACGGATCTGATGTTTTAATACTTGAAAAACAAGGTATAGTTGGAGGCGCTACTACTAGATCTGGTGGTAAGCTTATGGCTAACGGAACTGACATCCAAAAGGCTGAAGGAATCGAAGATTCAAATGAATTAATGTTTGACTACCTAAAAGAAGTAGGTGGCGATTTAATAGATGATGAAAAATTACACGGATTTGTTGATAACTCTTTAGACACATACAACTGGATGACAGATATGGGTGTTCAAGTTCAAGACGTTGAACCAATCCACTCTTCATTAACACCTTACAGAGTTCATAACACTCTTGGTGGTGGCGGTATGACTGATGGTCACGGTGGACAAATTATCGTTCCAATGATGAATAAGTACAACGAATTAGATGGTGATATACTTTACAACGTAACTGCTAACGAATTATTAACTAATGATAATAACGAAATCGTTGGTGTTAAAGGTTTAGCTAAAGATGGTAGCACAGTAACTGTTAATGCTAAATCAGTTATTATTGCAACTGGTGGTTATGCACAAAATAAAGAAATGATGGCTAGATATGCTGATTTCACAACTGGATATTCAACTCAAGTTCCTACAGGTAACGTTGGTGACGGTATAACAATGGCAGAAGCTGTTGGAGCTCAAATATTCAATAGTCCATCTACTCAAACTGTTTATGTAAGCTACACTTGCGGTGTTGGTATAAACGAAGAATCAGGTCTTATTGTTACTGAAGATGGTAAGAGATTTGTAAATGAATATACTTACCAATATCATGTTGGTGATGCAATGCGTAAAGAAAATAGTTCTTTAGGATACTATATTGCAACAAGCAATGATCCAACTCCTACAGTTCAATACGGAATGAGTTTAGAATCAACTGTAAGTGCTGATTCTATAGAAGAGTTAGCTAAACTAATCGAAGTTGATCCAGCTACATTACAAGCAACTGTTGATAGATACAATGAATTATGTGAAAAAGGTGTTGACGAAGATTTCGGAAAACCAGCTGATAAAATGTACCCAATCAAAGGCGACAAATACTATGCTATAAAACTTAACCCAGCTGTTACAGTTACATTTGGTGGTATAGTTACAGACGTTGAATCAAGAGTTTTAGATGCTAACAACACTCCAATCAAAGGATTATACGCTGCTGGAGAAACTGCATTTGAAGGATTATTCGGTACTGAATACCCAGGATGTGGTGTTGCAATCTCTGCTGGTTCTTACTACGGAAGAGTTGCTGGTGAAAATGCAGCTAACGAAGCTAAAGCAAACTAGTTAAATTAAATTGCCCTAAAAATATTTTCATTATAAAAAGACCACCTAGCTTTGGTATTATACCATTGCCTAGGTGGTTACTTTTATATTAACCTTAAGATATCTACTGGACTACTTTATTATTTCATATATATTCCTGCTAGCTTCATCTCTTTATTAAATGATAATGTAAATGTAACCTTTTTATTATCATATTTAACATTTGTTATAGCAACTGCATATCCGTTCTTTTCAGCTAAAGTCATATTTGATATAGAATTAAACTTTCCTATATCTTTACTAAACCCTTCCCATGTTTCTTGTAGCTTATTATCTGGTAATGAAATTTTCAATTCATCACTACTATCTTCTAAAATCCCATCATAGTTTTTATCATTTAATTCATTAATTACCTCTTCAGCTGCTGCTTTAACTTCATCTTCATTATAAGCATCACTTAATTTTCCAGCGCTACAACTAACAAACATAAATAAGCATAAAATAATTGATAATACTTTAATAAACTTTTTCATTCTCTTCAACCCCTTTAAAATTATCAAATCTACCTTTAACCTTAATAGTGCCAACCAACAGTATAATCGCAAATACAATACATATTAGTTCAACCATATGTATACTTGCTCCCGCCTGTTGTACTACTACAACTGTAGTGTCCACTACTCCATGGGCTAATATAGCCCAAAGTAAATATAAAACTTTTTTCCCCTTATTTATTCCATACAATACAAGCATTGTAAATCCAATATGCATTATAATTGCTGATATTCTCTCTATCCCCCCATATAAAACCATAATACTGCTAGTTGAATCAAATATTCCTCTTACAGTCTCTTCACTTGCTCCAACTAATGATGAATTAAATGTTCCATTATTCAAACTAAATATTACATATAAATTTTGTATACTTGATATTCCTGCAAATAGAATTGCTTCAATCCCTCCGTGCCCTAATCCAAAAGCTATTCCATCATACCATGTCCTATTTTTCTTAAGTCCAGTTTTAAACCCGATGAACCTTCCTACTTCCTCAAATATCCCTGCCGTTAACCCTAAAAATACAGCATACAATATTGGATTTAGTACTGACATATTATAAAACCAATCAGTTTTAGCTACCACTCCATTTAGAAGTGGCATTCTTAATACTACCTGAGAAACTAAAAATACCAATGCCCCTACTAAAAAAGGCTTTACAAATTGCTTTTTCTTTATTGCAAAATAAATTAATATCCCCAAAGGAATTCCAATAGATATAATTATATTTACAATAAAACATATTATTAGTGATAAATAATTCATCCCCCTCACCTCTCCCCCTTAATAAATATTATTCAAGTTTGGATTTACATACTACAAAATATATAAATAAGTTGTGAACTTTAACGAATAACATTTTTTATAAATTCTTCATAATATCTCTCTGTTTCTTCTTTGCTTGTCCCAGCTATAAAAATATATCCTTCATCCTTTACTTTAACCATGATATATGGATTCTTTTTATCATATATATACAGTCTACAATTTCCATAACCTTCTACATCAAAATATCCTATAGAGTATTTATCTGTAGCTGCTCCATTTGTTCTTATGTTCACCTTAATGCTATCTACCATCTTAACTTCTTCAATTTGATCTATATTAAAATCAAAGCCATAACTTGGAGTTTCAATTTTAACTACTTCATTATTAATAACTATCTTCATCTTGCTAAAATCTAAACGTAAAGTCATAATAGATATTCCAACTAATAATATAGCTACGAAAATATACATTCCGTAGAATATTCTTCTACCTTTTTTAGTCCCTAAGTTATACGTCATTTTATATCCCACTCTAGGTTCTACTATATATCTTCTATCATTAGGATTGTTATATATATCTCTAAACCAATATTCATCATTATCCACATAAATAGGATTATTACTTGTATTTATTAATCTATTTTGCTCTTCTGTTACTTTATTATTAATATAATAAATCCCTACAAATATAATTGTAGCAGGCACTATTGCTGATAATATAAGCAATATAGTGCTATTACTATTTAAAGTCATTGGTAAAAATATGAATAACATTCCTATACTTTGAACTGTAGCAGCAACAACAGTTCCCATTGTCCACATTCTCTTATAAATTAAGTTATAAGCTATATTAACCTTTGAATCTTCACTATAAATCTCTGTTGGTTTCTTACAATATACTCTATAAACTATTATAAATATTACAGTTCCAATAAATCCTGTTGATGCTGATATTAAAAGTCCAAAACTAAAATTTTTATTTATAACAACAATAGCTATTGGAATAAGAGATATGATTATACTCGGAATAAACCACAATGCTGAAACCGGCATTTTATCTTTAAGCCTTGTAACTTCCGTATCTATAGTCAAGAGTCTAGTTTGTGAAATGAACCATTTATTTTCTATCTTCAAAATTTTTAGTCTCTTATTATACTTATCAAATAATTTATAACTTAATAGTTCCATAAAAAATATCCATATAAACAAATATATCATTTTAAGTGATGGATACTTTATAAGAACAATAGGAAAAAATACTATAATACCTATTAAAGCAAATATCTTATTACCCTTTTTATATTCTTCTACAATCTGTAATACATCTTTATTTTTAATTTCAGAATAAGGTAAAGTTACTCCAAGCAAAACACCATTTTTAGCTTTCGTTGCCGTATTGTTTTCAAAATAAAATGCTATTAATGCCACTAAAATAGCTGATCCTAATATTAAATCAAATATCATATTCTACCCCTCATTACCCACTATCTTTAACCCATTCATATTATTAAAAATATCTTCACACATTTTCATAAATTCTTTATAATCAATTCCCTTAATAGCTGATTCAGCAATTATAAGTTCAAGTTCCTGCTCTACTTTTTCCTTAAACTCCTTACTAGTATCTAAAGCTGGATTAACTTTAGCTCCATGTCTTCTATCAATTTCAATATATCCTTCAGCTTTTAAAATATTATAGGCTTTATTTACTGTCATCATATTTACCCCAATATCATCAGCCATCTGTCTTACAGTAGGAAGACCTTGCCCTATTTCTAACTCCCCTCTTCCAATTCCCATCACTATCTGATTTCTAAGCTGAACATATATAGGAATACTACTTGTCATATCTAATTTTAAAATCAAAAACATCACCTATCCTTTGTATACTTTGTATTGCTAATAGTAATACAAGGTATACAAACTTGTAAATATATTTCTCAATAATTTTCCAAAGAAATATACCTAATATATATGAATTAATATTTATAATTTCATCTTCTTTCTATATATTATTTAAAAATAAAAAATTCTTTTATTTCTTTATATTGATATGATACATTATAAAATAACATAAATTTTATTATTAAATCACCTTAACCATTCGATATAAGTTGTGTGAAAAATATCTTTCTTCTTTTTCTAATTTATAATCTAACTTAGAATAAAATTTTATAAGACTCTTATCTTTTGCTAATAATGAACATCTTTCATACCCTTGTTCCTTAGCCATTTTCTCTGCTAAAATCATAAGGGATTTTCCGATACCTTTTCCTCTTACCTCTTCACTAGTTGCAAGATTAGCTACATATATTTCATGTTCTCCACATTCGTCTAATCTAGAAGCTAAAATAATATCTTTTATAAATTTAATTTTTCTTATTACTCCTTTTATAGACAAAAATAATTTTATACTTGTAGTAATGTCTAGCCTTGGTATATCATCGCTTTTTAATAGTATTATAACTCCACAAGGTTTACCATCTAACTCAGCTACCTTTATATTCTTATAATAGTATCTTGATCCTTCTACCTTTACTAAATAACCAATCCTGTCTAGAATTTCCTCTTTACTGCCTTCACCCCATTCATGCTGTGGATCATCTTCCGTAACATAAACTAGCTCGGCTATAATGGGGGCATCACATTCTGAGGCATCTCTTAAATTTAAGTTGTTCATAAATTATCCTTCCTTCTTTTTAATCTTTTATATTTGTTAATAGTATAGTCTTACTCAATCTTAAAATTAAGGCTTTATGGTCCAATAAGTTTGTACTTTTGTGTTATCTTTTTATTCTTATTTCTAAATATTATTAATATAAATGTACAAATACTAGATACCTTTAATCCACTTTATGGAATATTTTTTCACATTATATTGACTTTTGCTTATTATTAGTAGATAATTATTATTAATTAATAATAAAATCAAAGGAGGTTTTTATATGATTAACGGTTCTTGGAATGGTTTTAGAGAACTTATCTTAGTAGATAAAGTTGAAGTGTGCCCAGAAATAATTTCTTTCTATTTTAAATCAAAAGATGGTGGTAAACTTGTAAAGCATAAAGCAGGTCAATTTTTACCTTTTAAGATAAAAACTAATGACCCTAAATATAAAGATGTTATTAGAACTTATAGTTTATCAATGTTTCCAAATGATGAACTATATAGAATTAGTGTTAAAAAAATTGACTGTGGTTTAATAAGTACTTATTTACATGAAAATCTTAAGGTTGGCGATTCAATAGAAGCTATGGTGCCAACTGGCTTATTCACAATAAGCAATTCTTCAAAAAATACTCCTCTAGTTTTAATATCTGCCGGAATTGGTATTACTCCTCTATTATCAATGCTATATGAAGAATCTTCTGCTAGAAATAATATTCATTTTATTCAAGCAGTTCAAAATTCCACAATTCATCCTTTTAAAGATGATATTGCTTCTATAGCAAAAGTACGAGGTATAAAAAATACTATTTTTTACTCTAAACCTTTAGAAAATGATAAACTAGGTATAGATTATGATTATTCAGGATATGTTAGCAAAGATTATTTGGAAAACAATGTAGATTTGAACTCTGATTTTTATTTCTGTGGTCCTCCTCCATTTATGAAAGCATTAGAAAATTCTTTATTAGAATTAGAAGTTCCGACTACTAGAATTCATTATGAACTTTTCTCCAATAAATAATATATTCTGCAAATAAAAAACTCCCAAATGGGAGTTCTTTATTTTCTAATAATTAATTTCACAAAATATTTTGCTACTTATTTTTTTATCTTTTTATTAATAATTTCTTTTAGTCCAATAAACTGTTCTTTATACTTTTTATGCTCTATATTGGGAAATGCTTTAAGTATCCTTCTTTGTAATATTGATCTAACGTTTAACTTTTTATATCTATCATAAATTTTTGTTAATTGATCTATTACATATGTTGATTCATTTTTATCTTTAAGCATTTTTATAACCTCTTCAAATTCATGCTCATTTAACTCTTTTAATTTAATATTCATACTCTTTAGCTCTATTAAAACTTGGATTAAGTCATTCAATTTTTTATTTAACTTAATCATAGCAATTAATGTAGTAATAAAATCTAATAAAAATATAATCATTGCTACACATGCTAAAACCACATTAACCATCTTTGGTATACTATTTACTACTGTAGTAATTCTAACATTTATTACTTCTATAAGCACTACTGACAATAATCCAAAAAGTGTTGAGTTTAAAAGACATACTCTACCATGAATATTAAATTTATGTTTAGAATAATCCCACCATTTTGTTTGGAATGCTGTCTCCAATATTACAGCAGTTATATACTCAACAACAGATGTAACTATCATCCCTAAGAAAAATATAGCAAAAATATCTCCTCTATATTTATTTAATAAAGCTATAACTAATAATGCCCCAAAACCATATACAGGACATACAGGTCCATTTAAAAATCCTCTATTAACAAATTTTCTATCAAGTATAGAGCAATATATAGTTTCACATACCCATCCTAAAAAACTATATATTAAAAAGTATAAAATAAATTTAATAAGTGTATACATACTAACAGCCCCCTCAAGTTAACATATTAATCCATTAACTGCCTAATATATTCTTATTATTAACTTTTTAATTTAATTCTTAATCAAATCACTTTAAAAGAAAAAACTCCCCTTTAGGGAGTTTCTCTATAATTTTACTGTTACTAAAGGAAACACGCTACTCACTTACGCTTCTACTTCTTCGAATTGGCTATTGTATAGATTTGCGTAGAATCCTTTCTTAGCTAATAACTCTTCGTGGTTTCCTTGCTCTACAATGTCTCCATCTTTCATAACAAGGATTAAGTCAGCATCTCTAATTGTAGATAATCTATGAGCAATTATAAAACTTGTTCTACCATGCATTAAATTATCCATAGCTTTTTGAATTAATACTTCTGTACGAGTATCAACTGAGCTTGTAGCTTCATCAAGTATTAATATCTTCGGATCTGCTAAAATAGCTCTAGCAATAGTCAATAATTGCTTTTGACCCTGTGATACGTTACTTGCTTCTTCATTAAGAACCATATTATATCCATCTGGTAATGTCTTAACAAATCTATGAACATGAGCAGCCTTAGCTGCTTCTATTACTTCCTCATCAGTAGCATCTAATTTACTATAACGGATATTTTCCATTATTGAACCATTAAATAGCCAAGTATCTTGAAGCACCATACCAAATAAACTTCTTAACTCTCCACGATTAAACTCTCTGATATCATGACCATCTATTAAAATTGCGCCATCATTTACGTCATAGAATCTCATTAACAATTTAACTATTGTAGTCTTACCAGCACCTGTAGGTCCAACTATAGCTACTCTTTGTCCTGGCTTAATCTTAGCATTAAAGTCATTTATTATAATCTTATCTTCATTATATCCAAAATGAACATGCTCAAAGTCAACTTCTCCTTCTATTTCTTCAGTTGAAACTGGAGATACAGGATCCTTAGTTTCTTCTTCTTCATCTAAGAATTCAAATACTCTTTCAGCAGCAGCTGCTGTTGATTGAAGTACATTTGCTATCTGAGCTGTTTGCGCTATTGGTTGGTTAAAACTTCTTATATATTGAATAAAAGCTTGAATATCTCCAACCTCTATTCTATTTTTAATAGTCAACCATCCACCTAATATAGAAACTACTACATATCCTAAATTACCAATAAAGCTCATAATAGGCATCATCATTCCTGATAAAAACTGAGATTTCCAAGCACTGTTATATAATTCTTCATTTAATTCGTCAAATTCTCTTATAGCACGTTCTTCTCCATTAAATGCTTTCATTATATTATGTCCTGAATATATTTCTTCTACCTGACCATTAACGCTACCTAAAAACTTTTGTTGGTCTTTAAAATATTTTTGTGACTTCTTAATTACTCCAACTATAAGCCCTACTGATAGTGGCATTATAAGAAGTGCTACTAATGTCATAGTTCCACTTATTGATAGCATCATTATAAGTACACCAATAAGAGTTGTTATAGAAGTTAATATTTGTGATAAGCTTTGATTTAAAGTTTGGCTTACTGTATCAACATCATTAGTAACTCTTGATAAAACTTCACCATGAGTCTTTGTATCAAAATACTTAAGTGGCATTCTATTAATCTTTTCAGATATATCTTTTCTCATATTATAAGATACTTTTTGAGATACACCTGTCATAATAAAGCTTTGTATAAATGAGAATAAAGCACTTATTAAGTATAAACCTAATAGTAAAAGTATTGTTCTACCTATAGAAGTAAAATCAATTCCTCCACCTGTTATTCCCTGAACCTTTTCCATAAGTCCTGTAAAAATCTCTGTTGTAACATTTCCTAATATCTTAGGTCCAACTATTGAAAATGTAGCTGACGCAACAGCAAATATAAATACAAATATTATAGATAAAGAATATGGCTTAAGATAACTTAAAAGCTTTTTCATTGTACCTTTAAAATCTTTAGCTTTTTCAACTTTTCTCATTCCATGTCCACCCATTGGACCTTTTTTATGATTACTCATTCTCTAGCTCCTCCTTTGAAAGTTGTGATAAAGCTATTTGCTTGTAAACTTCACAGTTTTTCATAAGCTCGCTATGAGTTCCTTTTCCTACTACTTTTCCTTCATCAAGTACAATAATTTGTTCTGCATTCATAATTGTACTAATTCTTTGTGCAACTATAAGCATTGTACTTCCAGATATCTCACTCTTAAGAGCTTTTCTTAAAGTTGCATCAGTTTTAAAGTCTAGAGCTGAAAAACTATCGTCAAATATAAATATTTCTGGACTCTTAGCTAGAGCACGAGCAATAGATAATCTTTGTTTTTGCCCACCTGAAACGTTAGTACCACCTTGAGCTATTTCAGTTTCAAATCCTTTTTCTTTGCTTGAAATAAACTCCATAGCTTGTGCAATATTTGCAGCTTTAACCATTCCCTCTTCAGATAAATTTTCATCCCCATACTTTAAGTTGCTTTCTATAGTTCCAGAGAAAAGCATTCCTTTTTGAGGGACATATCCAATTTTGTCTCTTAAATCATGTTGACTTACTTCTTTTATATTTGTTCCATCAATAAGTATTTCACCTTCAGTTGCATCATAGAAACGAGGTATTAGATTAATAAGAGTTGATTTACCACTTCCTGTACTTCCTATAAAAGCAGTAGTTTCTCCTGGCTTTGCAATAAAACTTATATTTTCTAATACATTTTCTTCTGCACCTGGATATCTGAAGCTTACATTCTTAAATTCTACTATACCTTTTTGATCTTCATTAAAGCTCTTAGGATTTTCTATATCCTTAATAGAAACATCTGCTGATAATACTTCTGCTATACGTTGTACTGATGCAGCAGCTCTTGGTAGGATAACTGAAATCATAGAAATCATTAAAAATGCCATTATAATTTGCATTGTATATTGAATAAATGCCATCATATCTCCAACTTGAAGCAATCCATCATTTATTCTATGAGCTCCTATCCATACTATTAATAATGAAATAGAATTCATTATCAACATCATAATTGGCATCATCATAGATGTAATTCTAGTAACAAAAAGATTTGTTTTTGTTAAGTCTCTATTTGCATTATCAAATTTCTTTTCCTCGTACTTTTGAGTACTAAACGCTCTAATTACAAGCATACCAGTTAAAGATTCTCTAGTTACAAGGTTAACTTTATCTACAAGTTTTTGAACAACCTTAAACTTAGGCATAGCTAATCCAAATAAAACTGAAACTACTGTTAATAGTGATAAAACAGCTATTCCAATAATCCAACCCATATTAGTTCTAGTTCCAATAACCTTTAAAATTCCTCCTGCTCCTAATATAGGTGCATAAAATACAACTCTTATTAGCATTACTACAAGCGTTTGTATCTGTTGAATATCATTAGTACTTCTTGTAATAAGTGATGCTGTTGAGAAATGGTCAAATTCATTATTTGAGAATCCAACAACACTTGTAAATACATCTTTTCTTAAATTTTTTCCTAATGCTGCTGCAATTCTAGCTGCTATAAATCCTACTATAACTGTAGCTATCATACTGATTAATGCTATTCCTAACATCTTAGCTCCAGCTATAATAATGTAGTTTGATTGTAATTTATCTGTATTTATTCCTATAGCATTATATTCAGATTTTATATATGTAGTTGCTGCTTGAGTAATCATGCTATCTGATACAGCTGACATCTTTTCATCAACTTGAGACAACATACTATCTAATTGTTCTTTAGGCATCATTGATAACATTTGAAATACATCTGTTCCTTCAGGCATCTGGCTTAATGCTCCAGTAATCTGATTTGAATCTGTATTATTTCCTGCCATATTATTAAGCATAGATTCATTTCCTTGGTTTTCAAACATCATAGTTACCATTATAGCTTTTCCCATAACAGTATTTAAATTTTTTATATCCTCTTTATTCTTTGTATCTAACTTATAAAGATTTTCATTTGCTAACTCAGGATATTTTTTTACATACTTATCATATTCATCTACTGATAAAGTACTTTTATCTAATAAATTATAGCTATCCTTAACTAAACTTTTATCTTCATCTTTAATGAAAATTAATAATTTATCAAATTCAGAAGCTCTTATTATTTCTGGTACTGCATTGTCTACCCCACCTTGTTGAATACCAACATTAACTATATTACTCATATAATCTGGAAGAGAAAGATCACAGATAGCTTGAACAAAAAGCAATACAAAAGAAATAAATATTGCTCCAACAAAAGGCTTTAAGTGCTTTATAATCTTCTTCATTTACTCTATCTCCTTTACAAACTATTTTTTAACATAAAATAATTATATTTTTATAACTATTATATGTCAATAACTTTTATGGAAATATAATTATATTTTTATAATAGTTATATTTCTATAACTATTTTCTTGTATATTTTTATCAATTGAATTATAATAATACTAAAGAATTCTCTAAGGAGGCAAAAATGGATAACACTAATTTAAATAATATTTCAAATGATTTATATATGTTACTATTATCTCTAAATAAAAGGATATTTAACCATGAAGAAATGTTGAAAAACTGTAACTTACCACCATCTCATGTAAAAGCTCTATTTTATTTAATTCATAATGGACCTCGCGCTATATCTCAAATTGGAAATGATTTATCTATATCTAAACCTAATATGACACCTATTATTGATAAGTTAGTTAGTGAAGGTTTAATAAATAGATTCCAAGACCCTAATGATAGAAGAGTTATACGAATTCAGGCTACTGAGGCAGCTTGTAACTTTTTAAAGGAACGAGAACAAAGAGTAAAATCTAACTTAATAAAAAAAATATCACCTTTGTCTGATGATGATTTAAAAGAATTAGAAGAGTCAGTTAAAAAAATGCAAAAAATATTGCTTAAAATTTAAAAAGCTAGTGCTGCATTTATAAGCAGCCCTAGCTCTTTATAATATAAAACTTTACTTATGAATATACTCTCTCATCCACAAAATCACTTGTAAGAGATATGTTAAGATTTCCATTACGACATCTTAATTCGTCTATAAACTTTTTAGTATCACATTCTTGTTTAACATTAAGCTTATATCTTAATTCAAATAAAGCTCCAAAATCTCTTGTTCTAACTCTAGATAAATTCCAACTAATTGTATATTTATTTAATATTTCATCAAAAATCCCTTCATAATTTAAATTTTCAGGAACAGTAATTTTTAGTTCTAATGCTTTACTTTTTGGAACTGCAAATTTTGTTACTTCTATAATAATCATTAATAGACAAAGAATTATTGTGAATATTACAGCATATCCTATGAAGCCCATTCCAGTTGCAAGCCCAACTGCTAGAGTAAAAAATACATATGATAAATCCTTTGGATCTCCAGGTGCACTTCTAAAACGTATAATTGAAAATGCTCCAGCTAAACTAAATGCTCTTGCTACATTGTTTCCAACTAAAAGAATTATAATAGCAATTATTACTGGAAGCATTATTAATGTAACTGTGAAGCTTGGTACATATCCTTCTTTTTTATGTGTTTTTATATAGGTTAGACTAATAACTAACCCTAATACTATAGCCGTGGCTATTACTATTAGAACATTGTTTAGTGTAAATGTTCCACTGTTGATTGATGTCATTAATTTTTCTAACATATTTTCTCTCTCCTTCTTAGATCACTATTTTGTCTTTCTAAAGTATATTTAACATACTCATCTCCATATTTTGAAAAATGCGTATTATATATCTCTAATTCTGAAAGTATATTGGCAAACCATAATGGCATTGCACCTAATATTTTCACTTCCATCAAATACATATTATCCTCTAATAATTCATTACCATAACTTCCACTTTCTAATGATAAATCATCTCTTCTAGCCATAATCTCTGAATCAAAGGTAACTCTAAAATCCCTATCTTCTTTTCCAAAAAGAGCTTTTCTACTATAACCTATATATACCTTGGGATATACTGGATTGTTTTTTAGATAATATTCTATTTCATTTAAAACTTGATTATTTATATAATCCTCTGTCTGAGGTCTCTTTCCTGATTCTAAGAAGTCATATGCTACTCCTAATGTCATTACTACTCTTCTTTTATTAACTATTCCATTTATTTTCTTTTTAAGTTCTAAAAACACCTTATCTTCTAAAGTTTTTGGGGTTCTATAACTTCTTAACCTAAGTTTCTCTTTATAATAAGGCTTATAAATCGAATGTCTTATTACATCATCGTTTTCAGTATCATAATATAAATTATAAATGCTATAATTCCTTCCATCTTTGCAATACTCATCATAATCCATATATTTAAGTAATATCGGAATCAAATTATCATATTGTTCTTTATTTATTAAAAATTTTTTTTCATATCTTTTAAATGATTTTATTGCCATACCACGTAGTCTCCTTTCGTTTAATAGTTCATTTGCTTTTATTATAAGAACGAAACCTTAACCGAAGCTTAACTTAAAAATATTTTTTTAACTTTCACTTAATAAAAGGATTTTATCTGTTAAGGTTTCTTTAAGGTTAATTTTTTATAATTTAAGTATTAAATAATTATTACCTCTGAAACATATTGCTTATTTTAAGTTTCAGAAATAACTTCAATTATTTAAATGTAAATTAAATAATTTCATTTAAAAGAAATTATTTATTAAACTTATTTTGGAGGAAAATATTATGAAAAGAAAATTTATTGCAATGCTTACAGTAACAGCACTATGTTTAACAATAGTTTCCTGTTCACAAAGTGCTACATCTAATAATACCGAAACTTCTAACACTATAACTTCAACAGTAGCTACTACTGATACTTCAGATGAAATGGGGCCAGTAGATGCAACTATTACTTTAGGAAATAGTATCTCAGTTGATGGAACTGGTGCCACTGTATCTAATAATAAAGTTACAATAACAGCTGGAGGTACTTATTCTATCAATGGAAGCTTAAGCGATGGACAAATAATAGTTGACAGTCCTGATTTAAATAATGTTTATCTTGTGCTTAATAATGTAGATTTAACTTGTACCAATAGTGCCCCAATATATGTAAAGGTTGCTGAAAATGCAATAATCGTTTTACCTGAAGGTACTACAAATACTATAACTGATGGAGAAAATTATGTTCTTCAAGATGCGACTTCAGATGAGCCTAATTCTGCAATATTCAGTAAAGATGATTTAACAATAAAGGGCGAAGGTTCTTTAACGGTAAATGCTAATTATAATGACGGAATAACAAGTAAAGACGACTTAAAAATCACTGGTGGAAATATAACTGTTAATTCTGCAGATGATGGGATTAGAGGTAAAGATTCTATTACTATTAAAGGTGGAAATATAATTGTCAACGCTCAAGGCGATGGATTAAAATCTACTAATACAGAAGATACGACAAAAGGCTATATATCAATAGAGTCTGGAACATTAAATATAACTGCAGGTTGTGATGGAATTCAGGCTGAGAGCAATGTAACAGTATTAGATGGTAATATTACAATATCTTCAGGTGGTGGAAGTGCTAATGCTAGTACTAAAACTAATAATGATAGGATGAATCCATGGGGACAATGGGGTGCTACAACTTCAAGCTCAGATACTGAGTCTTCATCAAGTGCTAAAGGTATCAAAGCAGTAACTAATATTACTATAGATGGAGGAAATATTACTATAGATTCTTCTGATGATTCAATCCATAGTAATGATAGCATTACTATAAATGGAGGAGATATAATTTTAGCTTCAGGTGATGATGGTATACATTCTGATACATTACTTGATATTAATGGTGGAAATATAGATATATCAAAATCTTATGAAGGTATTGAAAGTTCTACTATAAATATAAATGATGGTAATATCAGACTAGTAGCTAGCGATGACGGCTTAAATGCTGCTGGTGGAAATGATGGCTCTTCAACTAATGGTAGACCAGGACAAAACGGATTCAGTTCTTCTACTGGTGTAATAAATATAACTGGTGGATATCTGTATGTAGATGCTGCTGGAGATGGTGTTGACTCTAACGGTTCAATTGAAATGTCTGGTGGAACTGTTATTATTAATGGTCCTGAAAATAGTGGAAATGGTGCTTTAGATTATGATACTACATTTAATATAACTGGTGGAACATTTATAGCTGCTGGAAGCTCTGGTATGGCTCAATCTCCAAGTTCATCTTCTACTCAAGCTTCTATTAATATATTCACAAACGGAACAGCTAATACTTTAGTTAATGTAACTGATGAATCTGGAAATGAGATTATCACCTTTGCACCATCAAAAACATTTAGTTCTATAATAATCTCTACTCCTGAACTTCAAACTGGAAATACTTACACAGTTTCTACTGGTGGAAATTATAGCTTAGAAGATATTGATGGACTATATGAAAATGGAAATTATAGTGGTGGTTCAAAGCTTACAAATTTCACTCTATCTAGCTCTGTTATGAGTGTCACTTCATCTGGTGCTTCAGAAGGAGGAAGCATGAATGGTGGAATGCCTGGTGGCGGAGGTATGGGTGGAAACCGTACCCCAAGACCATAAAAAAAGTGCGCACTAAGTGCGCAAGTTAAAAGTCGACTTCGTCGAAGTGAAAAGGCTACTACGTAGAAGAGAAAATTTAACTATGTTAAGGTGAAAACGCTACTGTAGTAGCAGAAAAAGTATTTCATCTCGTTAGAGATATTTCCCCCTATTGCCATAGGCAATGTTTTCCCCTGAACTTTAGTTGACTTTTCCCCTTTGACGAAGTCAAACTTTTCACCAAAGTGCTTCGCACTTTATTTATTCTTCTCCGTCATATATATCTAAAAACGAATACTTCTCTCCATCTTTTTCCCATCCTAAGATAGAGTTCATATTTACGTTAGCTGCTGCTTTAAATATAGATTTATCTACATCATTAAAGTTTTCTTTTAGCTTAGCTATAAGATCTTTAATTTCATGTCTCTTATTTCCAACCTTTTTAGCTGCAACCATACATGCACAGTTTAATGGCCAAAGTCCTGTATATCTTATAAATCTCTTTATATATTCTTCTTCAACATAGTAAAGAGGTCTTATAAGTTCCATATCTGGGAAATTATCAGCCTTTAATTTAGGTAGCATTGTCTTAAAGTTTCCAGCATAAAGCACATTTAACATAGTAGTTTCAATTACATCATTATAATGATGTCCTAAAGCAAGCTTATTACATCCCATTTCTCTAGCCTTTGCATATAAAGAACCTCTTCTCATTCTTGCACAAAGGTAGCATGGATATTCCTTAGCCTTTTCATCTATTATGTCAAATATCTTAGTCTCATAAATATTAACTGGAATATTTAAATGCTTACAGTTTTCCTCTAATAATTCTCTTATTTGTGGATGGTATCCTGGATCCATAGCTATAAACTCTAAATCAAATTTAACTTGACTATGTTTATGAAGCTCTTGGAATAACTTTGCCATAAGTAAAGAGTCTTTCCCTCCTGATATAGCAACAGCTATTTTATCACCATCTTCTACAAGATTATAGTCTTTTATTGCCTTTATAAACTTAGACCAAATTCCTTTTCTATATCTTTTAATAATACTTCTCTCAATCTCCTCAAGAGATTTTCTTTCTTCCTCAGGTATTATTCTTTCACAACCACTTCCAGCAATACCGCTCATCTAATCACCTCATAAGTATATTTTCATTTTATCTTAAAATAAAGTAATCTCTTTTAAGTAAAGTTATAAATATCAAACTTAACTAAAAGTCAAAATCTTAGATTTTGTAACTTGAAGTTACACTGAGTGCATTCCTTCAAAGAAGGAGTTTACTTTAGTCATAACAATTTTACTCTAATTGCAATATAAAATCAACTTAATATACTTCAATCACTATTTATATAAAAGCTGACTTATTTATTTCTATCAAATAAACTATCTATACTTTATTTGATCTAAACCTTCAATATGTTGAAAATTTTTATTTTCTTCTCCGTTATATAAAAATCTTACCCCATCTATCCATTTACCATCATACTCTGGTTGAAGCATAGTTGTTTGTAATGTATAACAAGTCCAACTTCCACCTGCTGACCCTTGAAAGAAATTCTTAGCCCAACTAGGTTCTGAATATTTAGTCCAGTCTGATTCATTTAAATTTTCTTCATTCTCTTTTAGATTAAATGTAGCTATAATTTTACCATCTATCTCTTCAATACCTATAAGCTCTATTGGCAACATTTTAAACTCACTATCTGACAACTTACTTGCAATTATCTTCAATCTTTTTTCTATAGTATCTACATCTTTATAAAAGCCAAACTCTTCAACTATTATCTCTTTATCAGTATTTATATCTTTAGAATAAATTTTAAATTTTCCAATGGTCTCAGGATCAATCTCATTTTTTCCTAAAGACGATATTCCAGACATAGCAAAAAATAAAATAACAATAATTATAGTAATCCCTATAAACTCTCTAATACTTCTTTCCATCTCAAATCCCTCTTTCATAAAATCTTATTATATAATTTTATCATATACAGTTTCATAGTAATATTTAATTTTTATTAACCTATATATAGAGTTCAATTTTGTCACAAAACCCTCTCTATTTAATATAATAACTATGGATAAATTTATTAGGAGTCTGCAATGAAAGAAGATAGAAAATACTATGAATCCAAAGATGATAACTCTGATTATATAAACTTCGAGTTTACTCTTGTTCCATATGAAGAGGAATATAGACAAGGTCCTCCTTTTTTCCCAATGCCAAACATACCTTTTTTCCCGGGAAATACACCCCCTCCACCTGGTTCTCCTGTAAATTCTGGTGGTCCACAGGGTGGTCCTCCAAATTATATACCTAGTAAAAATGATAAAGGAGTTCAAAAATTATCCGGTTCTGGAGATAAAAAAGGGGAAAAAGACGGATTATCTACCAAAGCTGTCAGTCCAGGTTCTATAAGTTTTTGTCTTTATAAATTCACATATATCTGGGAAACTAATGGTAGAAGTTATTGGTGTTATTTATTAAATGTTGATAGTCGTTCTGTATCAGGATTTAGATGGCTAGGTCGAAGTTGGGTATATTTCGGTGTTGATTTAAGAAGAATAGATTCATTTATTTGTTATAGAGCAGAAGAAAATTATAATTACGAAACTTCCGATTTAACTAGAGGCTCAGAAGTTGAATATGAAGCAACCAAGCAAGAATTTTCTTTATCTGATGTACGAGAAATTTACAGTAAGACTCTAGCATATATTGATATTCCTGAAACTAAAGACGATTATTTAGTTGAGACAATTGGTGTAGTTGAGGGCAATAGTGTTCAAAGTAAAATTCCTTGTAAAAAAACAAGGGTAACATCTTATAGAATAGTACTTGAAGTATCTTATCCTTCTGATTTTGATGAGTCAATAAAAGAAAGTATAAATAATATAGTTGACGAATGTTCTGAAGCTGCTGTTGATACATTAAATATGATGAGAGAGAAGGATAAGTATCTTAATCCATTAGAGTTATTTAATACAGCTTTAAAGGCAATTCCTACTGCTTTAAAGGCTTTCTCTGCTAAATTCTCAGTGTGTATCAAAAAAATTCCTGGCTATTCAGAAATATCTAAATATATTAAATATACTATAAGACGAGAAAAAAACTCTGATAGGTGGAGAACTCTTTAGTTAAGAGTTAAAAGAGAAAAGCTAATATCTATTTTTCATAAAAAATTCTCTTACTTTTAAATTTATATTTCTAAGTAAATTAAAAGAAACCGCCTCACAGCGGTTTCTTCATTAACTCTTAACTATTAATTAAATTAAGCGTGTAATCTATTATTGTGTACTTCCTTAGCTGTTGCTATATTATTTGCATGATCTCCTATTCTTTCAAGGTTAGATAAAAGGTCAAATAACATTACTCCAGCATCAGCCATACATCTCTTACTATTTAATCTCTTAATATTATTGCTTCTAAATTTCTTTTCTAATGAATCTATTCTATCTTCAACTTTATCGATAATTGAATTATGTTCTGTTGATTCATTTTCATAACTACTTATCGCAATCTCTAACGCATCTAATGTTGCTTTATAGATTTCTTCTAACTCTTCTAATGCATCATCAGTAATTTCAATATTCTTCTTTACTCTAGCCGAAGCAAGCTCAACAATATTTTCACAGTGATCCCCTATTCTCTCTATATCATTAATAGAGTGATAAGCTTCACTTAATAATTTAGCATTTTCCTCTGGTAAATTATGTTGAGATAACTCTACTAAATACTCAGTAATCTCTTTTTCTAATATATTAATTAAATTCTCATTTTCATAAACTTTGTTTATATCTTCTTCGTTACCTTCAAAGAACGCCTTCATAGCTAATTTAAAGTTATCTTTTGCTATATCAGCCATTCTTACAGTTTCTTTAACAACTTGTCCACTAGCAACAACCGGAGTCTCTAATAACTTTTTGTCTAGGTAAATAGCTCCTTCTTTTTCTTCATCTTCTTTATCAGGTAATATACGATTTACAAATTTAACTACATACCCTGCAATAGGTAACATTATAATCGTTATAGATAAATTAAATATAGTATGTGCATTAGCTACTTGTCTACCAACATTGTCTGGTGTCATATAACCAACTAGTTTTACTACTTGTGATGCAAAAGGTAGGAATATTATAGTTCCTAAAATCTTAAATGTTAAATGTAATAGAGCTGCCTTCTTAGCTGTTCTATTAGCTGTTATCGCTGCCATCATAGAAGTTACACAAGTCCCTATATTACAACCTAACACAACTGGGAAAGCTAATTTCATATCGATAGTTCCAGCTGCTGCTAAAGCAACTAATATACCTGTTGTAGCAGATGAACTTTGTAATATCGCCGTCATTATTACTCCGACAAGTACTCCTAATAACGGATTACTTCCCATTATAACTATGAACTCTTCAAATATAGGTAGCTTAGATACAGGTTTCATAGCTCCTGACATCATCCCCATACCCATGAATAATATACCAAACCCTAAAAGTATGTACGCTAAATCTTTAGTTTTCTTCTTCTTAGCTGCAAGCATTATTACTGCTCCAACACCTATAAATATTGGTGCTATAGCATCTAACTTAAAGCTTACCATTTGAGCAGTGATAGTTGTCCCAACATTTGCTCCTAAAATTACACCTGTAGCTTGCATTAATGACATTAAACCAGCATTAACGAAACTTACAACCATAACTGTAGTTGCGCTTGAGCTTTGAATTATAGCTGTAACAACAGTACCTACAAAAACACCCATAAGTCTATTGCTTGTTATTTTTTCTAGGATGCTTTTTAGCTTGTCCCCAGCCATATTCTCAAGGCCATCTCCCATTAGCTTCATTCCATATAGAAATAAACCTAAACCTCCAAAAATTCCTGTAAAAATTTCAAAATTACTCATATTTAATTATTATTCCTCTCGATAATTAATAATTTTTTACAAGTATATAATACCATTATATACACTAGTTAAACAATGCTTTTTTATGTAAACTTTTCATTTTACAGATTTTTTATATCTTCTATCTATCATTAAATGTTAAAAATATATTAAAAAGATTTAACATAATAAACTATTGTTTACTAAAGCTCAACAGTTATGGTTCATCTCATGAAAGTAATGCACAAACCACGTAGAAGTGATAGATTCATTATGTAATGGTGATGGTTGCTTCGCCAAATCCATAACCTGGGTCCAAAGCTTCCCAATAACCTTTGACGAAGTCAAACCATAACCTCAGCGTAAACTGACTATAATCTTGTAAACTTATCTAGTAAATCATTTAAATGGTTCTACATGAATTATTGTTTCAATAACCCTCTCATCTTTTTTCTTTATTACTTTATCGATATTATGAACAAGAGAGTGAACTTCACTTACTTGTAAATCAGGATTTACCTTTATGTGCATATCCAGAAAAATATAATCTTTTCCACCTCTTGATCTTATATTATGAACATCTTTAACATTGTTGAAGCTCTTCATAACCACATCTCTAACTTTCTCTTCATCCAAAATTTTACTATCTATAAGCACATTATAAGCATCCTTAAATATCTCGTAGGCAGCATATAAAATAAAGCAAGCAACAATAATTGATACAAAAACATCTATTATTGGAGGTACCCCCATTTTTATACATATCAAAGTAGTTAAAACTCCAATAGATACAAAAATATCGCTTTTAGTGTGAATTGAATCTGCTATTAAGAAAGAGCTATTATATTTTTTACCTTGCTTGTTTTCATAATAAGCCACAAAAATATTAATACACAAAGTTGATAATAATATTAAAATGCTTTCTAAACTAACTGTAATTTCTGTCTGATTAAAAAACTTCTGTATTGACTGTACCACTATATTATAAGTAAGAAATACTAGCATTCCTCCAATTATTAAACTAGCCATTGTTTCTATTTTTTTGTGACCATATGGGTGCTCATTATCTATTGGTTTTGAAGCTAAAGTTATACTTATTAATCCAACAATATTTGATGCCCCATCAGAAAAGGAGTGAAAACCATCTGCCGATAAACTTAAGCTCTTAGTTATATAACCAATAATTATCTTTGCTACCGATACTGCAAAATTTGCTATCAATATTATTATTAGTACTTTTTTTATCATATGATACTTATTTTCTTTTCCTTCCACCATAGTAATATCCCCTTTTTAGTACTTCTTTAATATTATATTGATATTTTCAAACAAAGTTCTCATTTTTACTATGATAATAATTATCATTAAGTATATATGATAAATAAAAAAGAAACTACGTTATGTAGCTTCTTTTTTAATATCTATTCTCTCTTTCAAAACTAATAAATCTTGTTCCTTGAAAAGATAAAATCCCCTTATCTCCTTCAGCCATTAATCCATATTCCTTACCTGATACTTTTAGCTCAAGTCTTTCACCATTATCAAATTGAAAAGTTGTATAATATGTTGTACTTCTTGAGGTAGTATGTGTCTCTCCATGATGGTGATGAGATACATTAATCCTCTTTGAGATAATAGTTGAAGCTACTGGTATAATTGGTTGTTTATTATTATTACTCCATTCTTTTATATTGCTAACTATTATAAAAATAAACATTGCAAAAAATACTATAAAAAATATTGGAAATATAAATGACATTATATTAAACATTCCCATTTCAAACATGATGTCGCCCCCTTAAATAATTCATAATTTATTAATATTTAAATATATAAAAAAAAGTGCTATTATAATTTAGTATATCTTTATTATACCATCTAAGTATAAAAACTTGGTAATATAATCAAGTATTTTTAAATAAGGAGAATTATAAATAATGAAACAATTATTAGATTTATTCTTCACATTTGCTAGGATTGGTGGGCTTACCTTTGGTGGTGGTTATGCAATGCTACCAATTTTGCAACGTGAGGTAGTAGAAAAAAGAAAATGGGTAACTAATGAAGAAATAATGGATTATTATGCTATTGGCCAATGCACTCCTGGAATAATTGCAGTTAATACAGCTACCTTTATAGGACAAAAATGTGCTGGTAATATCGGAGGTATTGTAGCTACACTTGGAGTTGTTTTTCCTTCTTTAATAATAATCACTCTAATCGCAGCATTTCTTCAAAACTTCGCTGATTTAGCCATTGTTAAAAATGCTTTTGCCGGAATACGTATATGTGTAAGTGTACTTATTATCAATGCTGTAATTAAGCTTTGGAAAAGTTCTGTTATAGATATAGCTACAACAATAATTTTCTTTATAATTTTTATTGCAGCTATTTTTACAAATTTATCACCTATAGTATTTGTCCTTTTCGCTGGTATAGCTGGAGTAATACTTAAATGGAGGGAAAATAAATGATTTATTTAATGCTTTTTTATGAATTCTTTAAGACGGGCCTTTTTGCCGTTGGTGGTGGTATGGCTACTCTTCCATTTTTAGATGCTATGGCTTTAAAAACTGGTTGGTTTACGCAAGCTCAACTTGTAGATATGATAGCAGTATCTGAATCAACTCCTGGACCAATCGGTGTAAATATGGCTACATATGTTGGTTTTACTTCTGCAGGACCTCTTGGTTCTGTAATAGCTACTTTAGGACTTATAGCTCCATCTATAATAGTAATTCTTATTATAGCTAAGTTCTTATCTAAGTTTAAAGATAGCCATATAGTTAAATCAATATTTTACTCTTTAAGACCAACTTCTACAGCATTAATAGCTGCTGCTGGTGTACCTGTAATAATGCTATCATTAACAAATTCTGATAAATTTAAAGCTACTGGCTCAATATTAGACCTATTTAATTTTGGAGCAATTTTACTAGCTATAATACTTTTTATACTTACTAATAAAATAAAAGCTACAAAAAAACTACATCCAGTAGTATTTATTGCAGCTTCAGCAGTTATTGGAATTATTTTTTCAATGGCAGGATAAAAAAAGGAGCTGTCTCTGAAATGATTTTTAAAATCATTTCAGTAGACGGTCTTTTTATTTTTTATTCATATATTTATATGAAATTATTTCTAAATGAACAAGTTTTTTGACACGACAAATAGGAGGT